>JBPEXK010000215.1:0-6213 GCA_052031745.1 Marinobacter sp.
GATTTCGTAGTTGCTGTGCACGCCCTGCAATACTGCAGCGATCCGCTCCAGGCCCATGCCGGTGTCGACGGACGGCTTGGGCAGCTTCAGCATCTCGCCATCGGCGGTGCGGTTGTACTGCATGAAGACCACGTTCCAGATCTCGATGTAGCGGTCGCCATCTTCCTCAGGGCTGCCCGGAGGTCCGCCGGCCACATCCGGTCCGTGATCGAAGAAGATTTCGGTGCACGGGCCACAGGGGCCGGTATCGCCCATCTGCCAGAAGTTATCGGAGGCGTAGGGAGCGCCTTTGTTATCGCCAATGCGCACAATGCGGTCGGCCGGCACGCCGATTTCCTGGTTCCAGATCTCGTAGGCTTCGTCGTCGTCCGCGTACACGGTCACCCAGAGCTTCTCTGAGGGCAGCTTCAGCCACTGGTCACCGGTGAGGAAGGTCCAGGCAAAGTTGATGGCTTCGCGCTTGAAGTAATCGCCGAAGCTGAAGTTGCCGAGCATCTCGAAAAAGGTATGGTGACGGGCGGTGTAACCGACGTTTTCCAGGTCGTTGTGCTTGCCACCGGCACGGACACACTTCTGGGTGGTCGTGGCCCGGGTGTAATCCCGTTCCTCGCGACCCAGGAACAGATCCTTGAACTGGTTCATTCCCGCATTGGTAAACAGCAACGTCGGGTCGTCCGCCGGCACCAGCGAACTGCTTGGAACAATGGCATGGCCTTGCTGCTTGAAATAATCGAGAAACGCCTGTCGCAACTCTGCGGTTTTCATAGCCCTTTGATACCTTTCCAGAAACCCGCCGTAAATTCGGCCGGTCCGCGATTGAATACGAATACTTACATGCGTGTGCAAATCCGCTACTCTAGCACACGCCGAGAACGGGAAAAACGTGAAACCGCACAGGAGACCCCATGCCCCGACGCTTCCATGACGCCGAGGAATTGCTACCCCCCGCCACATTTTCAAAGCGTGCGCTTGCCATTATCTATGACGGCCTGATCAGCATTGCGGTTCTGCTCGTGGCGACCTGGGTGTACACCATGATCGGCGGCTGGCTTACCGGCTGGGACGAATTCGAGGAAATGGCGGAAGCGGGTCGGCTATCCGGGGATCCGGGGCTCACCTTTGCCCTGTTCCTGACACTTTACCTCTTTTTCGCCTACTTCTGGACCCGCATCGGCCAGACCCTGGGCATGCAGGTCTGGCGCATTCGCATTGAAAACCTGGACGGCACCTCGGTGAGCTGGAGCCAGGCGCTGCGCCGCTACGCCACTGCAGCTGCGGTCATCTTTTTAACCTTGCTGGCCGGCTATTACGTCGGCGCCATCACCCTGGTCATCACCCTGCCGGCGATCATCGCCCTGTTCCTGCCCATCAACGGCCTGTCGGTCACCGACCGCCTGTCCTCAAGCGTGGTGGTTCAGGTTCCCAAAGAAGCCAAGAAAAAGACCAAGTGAGTTGACGTATCAGGCTAAGCGGGCCGGGCCAGCGCCCTAGCCCGCCCGTCGCATCAGCACGGCACCGGCGGCGGCATTGATGGCGATAGGAATCAGCACCGCCAGCATCGGATTGAAGCCGTACACCAGGCTCATGGGTCCGAGCAGGTCCTGCATGTATTTGAACAGCAGCCCCACCATCAGACCGGTAAACACCCGGAAGCCCATGGTGACCGAGCGCAGCGGCCCGAAGATAAAGGAAATGGCCACCAGCACCATCACTGCGGTACCCAGGGGCATCAGGGTTTTCTTCCAGAACGCCAGCCAGTAACGGGCCGCGTTCAGGTCCTGCTCCTCCAGGTAACTGGCGTAGGTGTACAGGCCAGACATCGACAGGTTTTCCGGCTTTACGATCAGCACGCTCAGCACCTGGGGCGAGAGCCCGGTGTCCCAGCGCAGGGACTGACTGGTTTCCAGGGAGGTGCCGGCCTCTTCGATCACGGTCTTGCGCACGTCTTCCAGACGCCAGTGATCGCCCTGGAAAATCGCCCGCTTGGCAAAACTGGCGGCCTCCAGCTCACGCTCATCGTTGAACCGGAACAGCGACACCCCGTGCAGCACACCATTGGGCTGCACCGCGTTCAGGTGAATGAAGACATCCCCCTCCCGATGCCAGACCCCGGTGGCCGAGGCGACATTGGTGCCCGCCCCCAGGGCGACGGCCTTCTCACTCTGGGCCAGACGCTCGGCCGGCGGTGCCACGTATTCCCCGATCATCACCCCCAGCACAACCACCACCAGGGCCGGCTTCATGGCGGACCAGACGATGCGCTTGAGCGACACCCCGGCGGCGCGGATCACCGTCAGCTCCGAGGAACTGGCCATGGAGCCCAGCCCCACCAGGCAACCCATGAAGGCACCCAGAGGCAGGTAATCGTAAATACGCCGGGGCAGCGTCAGGAGCACGTACCAGAGCGCTTCCATGGTCTGGTAGCCGTTGCGGGTATCCTCCAGCTCGGCGATGAAGCCAAAAATCAGATCCAGCGACAGCACCACCACCATGACCAGGAACATGGCACCGCCGACGGTGCGCATGACATAACCGTCGATTCTACGCATGGGTGCGAGCCTCCTTCAGGGCGCGCCGGCGCTGGCGCCAGGCGGGACCAAATTGCAGCCATAGGCCAAGGCTCAGGAACAGCGCATGCACCCAGAGCATGCCCAGCCACTCTGGCACCTTGCCATCGGCCAGGGCATCCCGGGCCACAATCAACAGTCCCAGATAGGTGACGTACACCAGCATCGCCGGCAGCAGGTGAAAGAATCGGCCCTGGCGCGGATTCACCCGGCTCAGCCGCACCGCCAGCAGGGTCACGATTGGCACGATCAGCGGCAGGGAGAACCGCCAGTGCAGCAACGCCCGCTCCTCCGGATCATCAGACTGCATCAACTCGAGAGTACTGATGCCCTCCTCCAACTCCTTGGTGCCGGTCTTGCCGCTGACGATCTTCAGGCCATACGCCTCGAACCCGGTGACGTTGTACTCGAGCTGCCCCGGGGTGCCGTCAAACCGACCACCCTCCTCGAGGATCAGGAAGCGACTGCCGGTGTCCTGATCGATCAGCTGGGAACCGGATTTGGCGGTAAAGATGGTGACGCCCTCGCCATCCTCGCCGTACTCGGCGATGAACACCCCGCGCAGCTCCCGCTTGTTGTCACTCAGGGCCTCGGTGTAGGTGACCCGATTGCCGGCACTGAAATCCTGAAACCGCCCGGGCGCCAGCATTTCAAACTCGGTGGCCTTGCGCTGCTCATTGAAGATCTGTTCCACCTGTTTCATGCCCCAGGGCGAGATGTACAGACTCATGGCGCCGACAATGGCCATCACCGGCAGGCTGCCGAGCAGGGTCTTCACCAACAACTGGCGGTCGCTGACGCCACAGGCGAACAGCACCGTCATCTCACTTTCCAGGTACATGCGCCCGTAGGCGAGCAGGATGCCGATAAACAGCCCCAGGGGCAGGATCAGTTCGAGGAAGCCGGGGAACCGGAAGGCCATGATCGAAAACAGCACGTCGGCGGCGATCTCCCCTTCCGCAGCGCTGCTCAGGTATTTGAGGAAACGGCCACTCATGAACACCATCAGCAGGATGCCGGAGACGGCCACCATGCTGATCATCACCTGGCGAATTAGGTAGCGGAAAATAATGGTCAAAAGGATCTCTCTGCCGGTGCCGGTAAATCATGGAGGAAACGGGTAACTGCGCGTATTCTATGTAACCTGTCGGCCGAATGACAGAGCCGGAACAGCACGAGCCACCCCGGCAAGCGATCCGGTCCTCGGCTTGATAATTCCCGGGCTGGCCCCAATGCTAGACTAGATCGGAAATCGCCTCCGCCGCCGGCGGACACTTCTTCAGAAGAATCAAACAGGAGTTGCCATGAATTTCAGCCTGAGCAGTAAAGCCATTGCCAGCACCAAAGCCGACTGCCTCGTTATCGGCCTGCCCGAGAAAGGCACCTGGCCGGAATCCACCACTCAGGCAGACGAAGTGCTGGGCGGGCTGATCAAAACGCTCCAGAAAAATGGCGACGTCAGTGGCAAGAACGCAACCACCCGCACCGTTCCCCTGAGCAACCAGCCCTGGAGCCGGCTGCTGGTAGTGGGCACCGGTAACGACACCGAGCGCAGCCAGGCCACCTACCGCAAGTCCCTGATCGCCATGGTCAGCGCCCTGAAAGACGGCCCGTCCAAATCGGCGCTGATCACCCTCACCGATACCGCCGTCACCGGTACCGATGCGGTCAGCTCTGAAGAAGCGCGCCTGAACCTGATTGGCCGCACCCTGGAAGAACAGCTGTACAGCTTTCATGAATTCAAGAGCGAAAAGCCGCCGGAGCGAAAGCTGAACAAACTGGTGGTAACCGCCTCCGGCGGCGGCAAGGCCCTGAAAGAGGCCTTCAACCTTGGCCTGGCCACCGGCCGCGGCATGAACTTTACCCGGGACCTGGGCAACACCCCGCCCAACATCTGCCACCCGGAATACCTGGCCCAACAGGCCAAGCGCATGGCCAAAGAGCACGACTGCATCAAGACCGAAGTGCTGGATGAAAAACAGATGGCCAAGCTGGGCATGAACACCATCCTGGCCGTGGGCCAAGGCAGCACCCAGCCCCCGCGCCTGATCGTGATGGAATACCGAGGTGGCAACCCGAAAGACAAGCCCTACGTGCTGGTGGGCAAAGGCATCACCTTCGACACCGGCGGCATCAGCCTGAAGCCGGGCGCCGGCATGGACGAGATGAAGTACGACATGGGCGGCTCCGCCAGCGTGTTCGGCACCATGCAGGTGCTGGCCGAAACCAAGCCCAAGATCAACGTGGTGGCGGTGGTCGCCGCGGCCGAAAACATGCCGGACGGCGGTGCCTGCCGCCCGGGTGACATCATCACCACCCTGTCCGGCCAGACCGTGGAAATCCTCAACACCGACGCCGAAGGCCGCTTGGTGCTGTGCGATGCCCTCACCTACGTCAAAAAGTACGACCCGGAAGCGGTGATCGACATGGCCACCCTCACCGGCGCCTGCATCATCGCCCTGGGCCACCACGCCACCGGCCTGCTGGCCAACAACGACGAACTGGCGAACGAACTGCTGGCCGCCGGTGAACGCGCCGACGACCGCGCCTGGCGCCTGCCGCTGTGGGACGACTACCAGAGCTTGCTGGACAGCAACTTCGCCGACATGCAAAACATCGGCGACCGCTCCGCCGGCACCATCACCGCAGCCTGCTTCCTGTCCCGGTTCACCAAGGAATACCGCTGGGCCCACCTGGACATCGCCGGCACCGCCTGGCACTCCGGCAAAGCCAAAGGCGCCTCCGGCCGCCCGGTTCCCCTGCTGGTCAATTACCTGATGTCCCATGCCGGAAAGTAACACCGACGGCACGATCAACCGCACTACGGATGCCGGCAGCCCCGCTGCCGGCGCAGCCAGTCAGAACGATCGCAACCAGCGCTACTGGTTCCACATCCTGGCCCAGAACACCCCGGCCGCGCGCAACCTGCACGCCGCCAAACTGGTGGACAAGGCCTGGCAACAGGGCGATCGCGTCTGCGTGGTGTGCGACACCATGCAGCACGCCCAGGAACTGGACGACCTGCTCTGGAACTTCAGCCCGGATGCGTTCATCCCCCACAGCGTGGTGCCCGATTCCGCCACCACCTGCAGCGACCCAGTCGGCATCTTGCTGTGCCCACCGGTGGCCGAGGACTGGGACACCGTGATCATCTTGTCCGCCACCCTGCCGGCCGACGCCGACCGCTTCAAACGACTGGCCCTGGTCGCCCATAACGATCCGTCCGTGCTGAATCAGGCCCGGTCACACTTCAAGCAGCTACGCGCCCTCGGTATCGAACCGAAAGTCCACGATCAGCGAAAGCGCTGAAGAAGACCTTTCAAGCGAACAGCACCTGGTCGGAATGCGTGCTCGGAAGGGCCTTGCCAAAACTGTTGAGGGCCAAGGACGGCCCGAAACAAGCGCACATGGATGTGCTCGTAGCGAGTTTTGGCAAGGCCCTTCCGGGCACGCAACACTCCCAGCCATCAGTCCTGAATGGTAGCCCTGCCAGGGTTCGCCGCACCCAGCACGACCATGTATAATCGTGCGTCTCAATTTTCCCTTGCGAACTAACCAACGGTCACCAGCAGGAACCCATGGAAAAAACCTACCAGCCAGAAAACATTGAGCGTCAGTGGTACGAAAACTGGGAAGCCAAGGGCTA
>JBPEXK010000216.1:0-4421 GCA_052031745.1 Marinobacter sp.
CGCTCATCGGAGGCGTCAGCGAGAATAACCGGCAGCTTCTTGGCCTTGGCGCCCAGTTCGTCTTTCAGGGAGTTGAGTTTCGCCTCGGACCGGCCAGCAATTGCCCAGTTAACGGATTTTCCCAGTCCGTAGGTTTCAAGCAGGTATCGGGTAAGGATCTGGCCAACAAAGCTGGTGGCACCAAAGACGACCAGATCGTAGGTCGCGTCTGCTGATTTAGTCATTGCTCATCCTTTGCTTTCGGTACGATAAAGTGATCAGGCGATCTCGCGCGACGCGCGGGCACCCATCAGAACCATAAACACGGCGACACCCAGGCCCCAGAAGCCATTGAGCATCAGTCCGCCAATCCAGGTCTGGGCCGTCACTTCCAGGCCTTTCGCCGGGAAAACCACGAGCATGGCAACCGCGGTGGGGCCCAGGGCGCCCAGGACAACGTGACCGAGCCAATATTTGGCGCCGACCAGGCGGCCCAGAACGAGCCACAGCGCCATGCCCCAGAGACCGCCGAAGAACGCCAGGGACAGCACAGACGGCACCCCCAAAGGCGGCACCGGGGTCAGGTTAAACGGCGCCATGGGCACCACATCAGCCAGGTAAAACACCATGAACAGTCCCTGGTGAAATACCAAAGTGGCGAGCACGCCGGCGATAAATGCTTTGATCCAGACCATAATATGTCCCTGTACGTTAATTATTCTTTGGTCTTAAGCCGTTGATTCTGCACAGGCCCGGTACGCACTGCAAATGTTATTGCACGGCTTGGCCTCCAGTGCGCGGCTTACCTTGCAAAGCACCCGCGCCGCGTCGGCAGGGCCAATCGCCCGGCCGGATTTATCGGGCACACTGCGCTCACAATCCCAACAACGCCATGGAGGTACGATTTGATCCCGACCCTGGTGATAACAAGCCTGCTGCTTGCCCTCTTCAGCGGGTTTCTGTGCTGGCAGGTCATCGAACAACGGCGTCTGATCGCCCGGATGATGGAGTCAGACGAGGTGGAGGCCGCGGCCGCCGATCCGGAACTGGTGCTGACATTGCGAGTGCTCGACCCAATCGCCATCGCCAAGCGGGAATCCCGTTCGGCACGGATTCTGGCAGACCGTCTGCCGGTGATGGTTCGCAAGATGGTGTATCAGGAGGTCATGAAAGAGCTGGAGGCGGAAATGGCGGACCGGGACATCGATGTCGACATGCAGATTGAGTACCGATAGGGGTATTGCACCATGACGAGCCTGATTCTTGTCACCGCCCTGCTTTTGTCCGGGTCTTTGCTGGCGCTGGCCTTCGTGTTTTGGCAGTTACAGACCTCCCGACGTCACCTTCGCTTGCTCAATGCCCGGCGCATTGCGGCCCACAGCGCGGTGCAGAAAAGCCGCATGGACCTGTTGGAGGTTCGGAACCGGGCCAAATTGCTGGAAGACACGGTGTCCAGCGGCGCCAGTGCGGTGGAGAAAGTGCACAAAGCCATCTCCAACACCACCTTTGGCCTGATCGATCTGTTCTCCCAGGATGAGGAGTTTCGCAAGAGCGCCAAGAAAGCCCGGGCGGCGCACGATCAGACCAGCGAGACCCTGTACCGGACCGTGCGTACCACCAACAAGGCGCTGCACATCCTTGCCGACACCCTGATCATCGGAAAGGCCGAAAAGCAGATTACTTCAAGGCCAGCGGGCAAGCCTCAAAACCCCAAGGGGGATTCGTAATTTCAGTGGGTTAAGCAACTTTTTTAAACCACTTTTTCAAACTGCCTCACCACCACATCCACCGTCACCGACAGGGTTTCCAGCTGTTCGGCCCGCGCCCGGCCCTCGGCCTTGGCCCGGTATAGGTGCGGCGTCATGGCCAGCAGGTCGGCGATGACCGACTGCCCGCTCAGCTCCAGCTTGAATGTAACCGCCTCGGTACCGGTCGCCGTGAAGCCCTCCGGCGCTGACTCACTGGGCGCACGGTCCGGTTTCAGTTCCGGATAAATAATCTCCCGCAGCTCGCGCAAGTGGTCGGGCCCCGCATCCACCTGCACTACCCGGCCCGAAGGGCGCAGCACGCGCCGGAATTCGCCGTACACCGGGAAACCGAACAGACACAGCACACAATCAACGCTGCCGGACAACACCGGCAAATTGGCGTTGCTGCCCACCACCCAGCGGAGCGCCTTGTGCTGTTTCGCCGCCGCCAGGACGGCCCATTTGGAGATATCCAACCCCAGCACAGCGGTCTCCTGGTTTGCCGCCAGGGCTTCCCCAAGGCGCCGAGTGTAGTAGCCTTCGCCGCAGCCGGCGTCCAGAATCCGGACAGGCTCTGCGCGAGCAGCCGACAGGGTCCCGGCCACGGCCTGATTAACCGCGTCTGAGATTGCCTCGTAGTGACCGGCGCTGAGGAAGCGCTGGCGGGCGGCAACCATGTCTTTGCTGTCGCCCGGGTCCCGGGATCGCTTTTTCTGCACCGGCAGCAAATGGACATAGCCCTGGCGGGCAGCGTCAAAGCTGTGACCGGCCTCGCAACGCCAACTGTTTCCGCTCTGGGACAGCGGATCGCCATCCAGCGGGCACGCCAGGGCATCAAAAGGAATCAAAGACATGGGGTTACCGGTTTCAGTTCGATGGATGGAATACCCGGCCCATTTTACGAGCGGGCAATAAAAAAGGCACCCGAAGGTGCCTTTTTCAAGCGCTGGGAAAGTTACAGAACTTTCTTCAGCTCTTCTTCCAGCTGCGGAACCGCTTCGAACAGGTCCGCGACCAGGCCGTAATCGGCAACCTGGAAGATCGGTGCTTCTTCGTCCTTGTTGATCGCAACGATCACCTTGGAGTCAGACATACCGGCCAGGTGCTGAATGGCGCCGGAGATACCAACCGCAACGTACAGCTGCGGAGCAACGATCTTACCGGTCTGACCAACCTGCATGTCGTTCGGCACGAAGCCAGCGTCAACAGCGGCACGGGATGCGCCAACCGCAGCGCCCAGCAGATCAGCAACGCTTTCCAGCATCTTGAAGTTTTCGCCGTTCTGCATGCCGCGACCACCGGAGATTACCACACCGGCGCTAGCCAGGTCCGGACGATCGGATTCGGCCTTCTGCTCGCTCACGAAGGCAGAAATGCCTGCGTCTTTGACCACGTCCAGCTGCTCAACAGCGGCGGAACCGCCTTCTGCGGCTACCGGATCAAACGCGGTCGGGCGAACGGTGATTACCTTGGTGCCGTCGCTGGACTTCACGGTTGCGATGGCGTTACCCGCGTAGATCGGACGAACGAAGGTGTCTTCAGCCTCGACACGGATGATGTCGGAAACCTGGGCCACGTCCAGCAGCGCTGCAACGCGTGGCATGAAGTCTTTGCCAGTGGTGCCAGCGGCAGCCAGGATGTGGCTGTAGCCTTTACCTACTTCGGCGACCAGCTCACCCAGGTTTTCGCCCAGAAAGTGACCATAAGCGGCGTTGTCGGCAACCAGTACCTTGTTAACGCCTTCGGCCTTGGCAGCTGCTTCCGCAACGGCGCCACAGTTTTCGCCGGCAACCAGGACATCGATGTCCCCGCCGATGGCCTTGGCGGCCGCTACAACATTCAGGGTAGCCTGCTTCAGGCTGCTGTTGTCATGTTCAGCAATTACAAGGATGCTCATTTAGATCACCTTCGCTTCGTTCTTCAGTTTATCGACGAGCTCTGCTACGTCTGCCACTTTCACACCAGCCTGACGGGCAGCAGGTGCTTCAACTTTCAGAGTGGACAGGCGCGGTGCAATATCAACACCCAGATCAGCCGGGCTCACGGACTCGAGCGGCTTCTTCTTGGCCTTCATGATGTTCGGCAGTGAGGCGTAACGCGGCTCGTTCAGGCGCAGGTCGGTTGTAACAACCGCCGGCAGGTTCAGAGACACAGTCATCAGACCGCCGTCTACTTCGCGGGTTACGTTAACCTTTTCGCCCTCAACAACCACTTCTGACGCGAAGGTGCCCTGCGGCATGCCGGTCAGTGCGGCCAGCATCTGGCCAGTCTGGTTGTTGTCGGAATCGATGGACTGCTTGCCGAGGATAACCAGCTTGGGCTCTTCCTTTTCGACAACGCTTTTCAGCAGCTTGGCCGCTTCGAGGGACTGGACCTCTTCATCGGTTTCCACGTGGATGCCACGGTCGGCGCCCAGGGCCAGAGCCGTGCGGATTTGCTCCTGAGCGGCTTTCGGGCCGATGGAGACCACCACGATTTCACTGGCAACACCCTTCTCTTTCAGGCGAACCGCTTCTTCAACCGCGATTTCACAGAAAGGGTTCATTGCCATCTTGACGTTGGCGAGATCAACACCGGTGTTGTCCGGCTTGACGCGCACCTTTACGTTGTAGTCGATTACTCGTTTTACAGCGACCAGAACCTTCATAGATTCCTCGTTCTTCTACGATGGGTTTAAAGACTCGCAATCAGAAA
>JBPEXK010000217.1:0-1887 GCA_052031745.1 Marinobacter sp.
TCCTGATGGACGGTTACCCCATCGCCATTGGTCCCTATAGCAACGTGGGCGTGTCGCTGTTCCCGGTCACCCTGCCGAGTCTTGAGGTGGTTGATATCGTGCGCGGTGGTGCCGCCGTCCATTACGGCCCCAACAACGTGGGCGGGGTGGTGAACTTTGTCACCAAACCCATTCCCAGCACGCTCTCCCAGACGCTCCGGGAACGGGTCACCATTGCCGAAGAGACGGGCAACGTGCTGACCGACACCTATTACCGGGTCGGTGGGCCAGCTACCGAAAACCTTGACCTGCAATTCCAGGCGAATGTGCAGCGCGGCGATGGTTTTCGTGAGCATTCGGACACCAAGGTCGATAACCTGATCCTGGATGCCCGCTACTATCTGAATGACCAGCACGAGCTGGCCTCCCAGCTGCAGTATTATCGGGTGGACGCGGAACTGCCCGGCGCACTGACACCGAGCGCCTACGAGCAGGACCGCACCCAGAGCCAGCGGCCTTACGACGGGTATGAGGCCGACATGACCCGGGCCAATGTCACCTGGACCTACACGCCCTCCAACGACGTTGAGTTCACCTGGCGCAACTTCGTTCACGATGCCGACCGCACCTTCTACTTCGGCCAGAACCTGAGTGGCGACGGCCATTGGGCCGATCCGGGCCGTGACTCCACCCACGTCGCCGACTCACCGCGTCTGTTCACGGTGTTTGGCACCGAACCCCAAATCGCCTTCCGGCATGGCCGTCACGACATTACCGTGGGCACCCGGTTCGTCAGCGAAGACGTTGAGTTCGACGTTAACCGCCGCGACCTGTCGGACAACTCGCGCTCCGAAGCCCGGGATTGGCACCTGGACACGCGCGCTGTGGCGCTCTACGTCAGCGACACCATGTCCTTCCTCGATGACCGCCTGACCGTGACGCCGGGGCTGCGGTACGAGGATGTGGACATGGACTTCCGCGACAACCTCAGCGGCAACACCGAGGAGAACAACGCGGAGGAACTGCTGCCGGGCCTGACCCTGGGCTACCAGGCCAGCCGTGATCTGTTCCTGTTTGCCAACAGCCAACGTTCGCTGGTGCCGGTTCAGATCGCCCAGACCACCCGCGAAGGTGCGGTGGCCAACGAAACCGCCTGGAACCACGAGCTGGGAGCCCGCCTGCAAGCCACCCCGGACCTGCTGACCTCGGCCACCTTGTTCCGCATCGACTACGACGACCAGATCCAGTTCAACCAGTCGTCCAGCCGGTTCGAAAACCTGGGTGAAACCCGCCACCAGGGCATTGAGCTGAGCAATCAATGGCGCCTGAACAACCACTGGGCGTTTGGTCTGGGGTACACCTACCTGGATACCGAGCAGCGTTCCGGCGCCAACGAGGGCAATGAACTGCCGAATGCGCCCAACCACAAGGTGAGCGCCGATGCCACTTACAGCTACCAGCGCTGGGACGCGAGCCTGAACTGGATCTACGTCAGCTCCAGCTACAGCGATGCCGACAACACCGAGCAGGAAACCGACAATGGCAGTGCCGGCAAGCTGCCGCATTACCACCTGGTCAACACCCGCGTCGGGCGCGACTTCGCCGTGGGCGGGGATCGCGTGCTGAACCTCGGCCTGGCGGTCAACAACCTGCTTGATGAGGACTACTACTTCCGCGGTGTGGATGTCAGCCCAGTTGGGCGGGTACCTCAGCCGGGACGCAGCTTCATCCTCGAGGCGCAGCTCGACTTCTGATGATGAGCTTTGGCAAACGCATTACCCGGATCCTGCTTGTGATCCTGCTGGCTCCAACGCCAGGCTGGTCGGATGACGGCGCCATCGAGCTGACGGATGACCGCGGGGCTAGCCTGCGGTTGTCCGAGCCGGCCACTCGTCCGGCCGCCATATC
>JBPEXK010000218.1:0-1520 GCA_052031745.1 Marinobacter sp.
GCCGCCGCCGAACGCGCCGCCTACATTACCCCGGTCCCGGGCGGCGTTGGCCCGATGACCATCGCGACCCTGCTGGAAAACACCCTGTACGCGGCAGACGTGCTGCACAAGGACTGAGGCACCAGCAGCCTACCCCGTTGCCCGACAGCGGGGTGCAGACACAAAAAACCCCGCTCAAGGCGGGGTTTTTTGATGCTGACTAACGCTTAGGCGCCGTGCTTGGCTTTCGCCTTCAGACGGTAAGCGTGTAGCAGCGGCTCGGTGTAGCCATTTGGCTGCTCACGACCCTTGAGAACCAGATCCATCGCCGCCTGGAAGGCAACGCTGTCGTCGAAGTTCGGGGCCATGGCGCGGTACGAAGCGTCACCGGCGTTCTGCTTGTCCACGACCGCGGCCATGCGCTTCATGGTTTCGTCGATCTGCGCCTCGGTGCAAACACCGTGGTACAGCCAGTTGGTCAGCAACTGGGAGGAAATCCGCAGGGTGGCGCGGTCTTCCATCAGGCCAACGTTGTTGATGTCAGGCACCTTGGAGCAGCCAACACCCTGGTCAACCCAGCGCACAACGTAACCCAGGATGCCCTGGGCGTTGTTGTCCAGCTCCTGCTGGATCTCGTCGGCAGACAGCTTGCTCGGATCGGCCATGACCGGCACGGTCAGGATGTCGTCCAGGCTGGCGCGTGCACGGCTCTCGATGTCCTTCTGCACATCGCTGACGCTCACCTGATGGTAGTGGGTGGCGTGCAGGGTCGCGGCAGTCGGGGACGGAACCCAGGCGGTGTTGGCGCCGGCTTTCGGATGACCAATCTTGGCCTCCAGCATGCCTGCCATCAGGTCCGGCATGGCCCACATGCCTTTACCGATCTGCGCTACGCCACGGAAGCCGGTCTCCAGACCGATGTCCACGTTCCACTGCTCGTAGGCGTTAATCCAGGCGGCCTGCTTCATTTCACCCTTGCGAATGAACGGGCCCAGCTCCATTGAGGTGTGCATCTCATCGCCGGTGCGGTCCAGGAAGCCGGTGTTGATGAACACGGCACGCTCTTTGGCGGCGTGGATACAGGCCTTCAGGTTGACGGTGGTGCGACGCTCCTCGTCCATGATGCCAACCTTCAGGGTGTAGCGTGGCAGACCCAGGGCATCCTCAACGCGACCGAAGAATTCGTTGGTGAACGCAACTTCTTCCGGGCCGTGCATCTTGGGCTTAACGATATACATGGAGCCCTTGGTGCTGTTCTGGAACTGGCCGCCGCCCTTGAGATCGTGAATCGCGATCAGGGAGGTGATCAGGCCATCCATCAGGCCTTCCGGCACTTCCTGGCCATCGCTCAGCAGCACGGCCGGGTTGGTCATCAGGTGACCCACGTTGCGGATGAACATCAGGCTGCGGCCTTTGAGCACCAGCTCGCCGCCATCGGCTGCGGTGTAGGTGCGGTCCGGGTTCATCTTCCGAGTCAGCTGTTTGCCACCCTTCTCGAAGGTTTCCTGCAGGTCGCCCTTCATCAGGCCGAGCCAGTTGCG
>JBPEXK010000219.1:0-3578 GCA_052031745.1 Marinobacter sp.
GCGAGAAGGCCGGTGTACTGTCCGAAGTACGTCGTCGTGAGCACTACGAGAAGCCGACCGCTGTTCGCAAGCGCAAAGCAGCCGCTGCCGTTAAGCGTCATCTCAAGAAGCTTCAGCGGGAGCAGCGCAAGTTCGAGCGTCTGTACTAAGTTATAACGACGCCGCTTGACTGCAAAGCACTGATTGCCTGTTCAGCCGCAGGCTGCACAGAGCGACTAAAAAATGCCGCCGAGGCCTGGCTTCGGCGGCATTTTTGGCTATGGCCGAACCCGACACTAGCCCCGGTTGATCTGGAGTCTCCATGAGCGGACTGATCCCTCAACGTTTTGTTGAAGACCTGCTTGATCGCCTGGATCTGGCAGAGCTGATCGGTTCCCGCATCACACTCAAGAAAGCCGGCGCCAATTACAAGGCCTGCTGCCCCTTTCACGACGAGAAGACCCCATCGTTCAATGTCCGACCGGACAAGGGCTTTTACCACTGCTTTGGCTGTGGAGCCCACGGCGATGCCATCAGTTTTATTCGTGAATTCGAGGGCCTGGGCTTCACCGAAGCGGTGGAGGAACTGGCCAAGCGCGCGGGCCTGGAAGTGCCCTACGATCGGGCCGCCAAGCAGGAGATGCAGCAGGCCCGGACACTGACCGACGCCCTGGATTTTGCCAATCGGTTCTACCAGGGAGCCCTGGGCAGCCAGCAAGGCGCATACGCCCGGGATTACCTGAAGCAGCGCGGTCTGGACGCGGCCATCGTCCAGCAGTATCAGATTGGCTTCGCGCCCGCCACCGGCACCGCCTTGTTCGACGGTGCCAGCCAGGACCTGAAAGGCCCGCTGATCGAAACCGGCACCGTGTCCGACAAATACGGCCGGCCCCGGGATCTGTTCCGCAACCGGGTGATGTTCCCGATCCGGAACACCCGCGGCAGAACCGTCGCCTTCGGCGGTCGCACCCTGGGGGACGACAAGGCCAAGTACATCAACTCGCCGGAGTCGGACGTTTTTCACAAGAGCCGTGAGATCTACGGTCTCTTTGAAGCCAAGCAGGCATTGAGGCAGCTCGACAAGCTGCTGGTGGTTGAAGGCTACATGGACGTGATTGCCCTGGCCCAGCACGGCATTCACTACGCCGTGGCAACCTTGGGCACCGCTACCAACCAGGACAGCCTGAGCGCCCTGCTGCGCCAGGTGCGGCACATCGTGTTCTGCTTCGACGGCGACCAGGCCGGATTCCGGGCCGCGGACCGGGCCATGGACAACGCCCTGGAAATGATGGCCGACGGCATGCACCTGCAGTTTTTGATGCTGCCCCAGGGCGAAGACCCGGACACCCTGGTGCGCAAGGAAGGCCCGGAGGCGTTCCAGAAGCGGATCGACGGCGCCACACCGCTGTCTCGCTACCTGTTCGATCGCCAGAGCGAGGGCCTGGACCTGCAGTTGCCGGAACACCGGGGCGAACTGCGGGCCCGGGTCGAGCCGCTCCTGAACAAGATGCCCAAGAGCACCCTGCGGGACGCCATGTGGCATGAAATGCTGCGATTGTGCGGCGGACGCAACCAGTGGCAGGAACGCAGCCGCAAGCAGGGTGGCAACTGGAAGGACGGTCGCCGGGACCGGGTCTCGGAAGAGCGGATCGACGTCAAGCTCAGCAAGGACAGCATTCTGTGCCTGGCCCTGCTGGAAGTACCGGAGATGGCCACGGAAATTGTTGAGCTAGCCCGCAGTTCACGGCAGTTCAATCAGGCCCGGGAATTTGCCGGCTGGGTACTGGAACAGGAAATACGGGATCGGAAATCCCTGATACGCGCGCTCGCCTGCGATCGCCAGGCCCGGGAGCGTTTTTATCACCTGTTCGATGGCATTGAACATATTCCGGGCCGAGACAGCACGCTGGAGGCCGCCCGGGAGCTGCTGAGCCCGAACGAGGAAGCCTCGCGCCAGCAGCGCCTGGCGACCCTGCTGCGCAACTTCGCGAATCTGTCAGCGGAGGAACGCAGTGAGTTGCGGACCCTGAGTGGAGGCACCCAGGGGTAGCGGCACTTGAAACTAGACGCATTGATCACCATCTAACCATTCGGTGGCAGTGCGACCACGCGACAGCTATAATGGCTGTTTAACTTTTTTTCCTTCTCAAAGCGAGTTCACAGGGTGTCTATGTCAGGCAATTCGCAAAAATCACGCTTAAAAGACCTCATTGCACGAGGCAAGGAACAAGGTTACCTGACTTACGCCGAGGTAAACGATCACCTTCCGGAGGACATTGCCGATCCGGATCAGGTTGAAGACATCATCCGCATGATCAACGACATGGGTATCCAGGTCACGGAAGAGACTCCGGACGCCGATACCCTGTTGATGACCGAGGGCGACTCCACCGCTGACGAAGCTGCGGCGGCCGAAGCTGCAGCCGCGCTCGCGGCGGTCGAAACCGACGCCGGTCGAACCACCGACCCGGTCCGCATGTATATGCGGGAAATGGGTACCGTTGAACTGCTGACCCGCGAGGGTGAGATTGTCATCGCCAAGCGCATCGAGGAAGGTATCCGCGATGTAATGGCAGCCGTTGCCCACTTCCCGGGCACCGCCGGCACCGTTCTGCAGGCCTACAACCGCATCATTGAAAACGAAGGCCGCATCAGCGACATCGTCACCGGCTTTTTGGACCCGGACGATGCCGAGCCGTTCATGGGCGAGGAAACTCCGGCCAGCAGCAGCGACGATGCCTCGTCCTCCGACGATGACGACGACAACAGCGATGAGGAAGAAACCGATAACGGGCCGGATCCGGAAGAGACCCGGCTGCGGTTCGAGTTGCTGGCAGAAAAACTCGAAGCGGCTGACAAGGCCCTGGCCAAGCACGGCCGTGCTGACAAGCGGACCCAGGATGCCCTGAATGAGCTGGGCCAGGTGTTTGCCCCGTTCAAGCTGGCAAACAAGGCGTTCGACGAGCTGGTCAACGTGGTGCGTTCCACCAACGTGGTGGTGCGCGAGAACGAGCGCGAAATCATGCAGATCTGCGTTCGTGACTGCAAAATGCCGCGCAAGGACTTCATCAAGTCTTTCCCGGGCAACGAGACCAATCTGGAGTGGGCTGAGAAGATTGCCAAGAGCAAGAAGCCCTACGCCGCGCCGATGGCCGAGCGCATCGACGAGATTGTGCGCCTGCAGAAGCGCATCCAGAACGTGCAGACCGAAGTGGATCTGGACGTGGCCGACGTCAAGGAAATCAACCGCCGCGTCTCCATCGGCGAAGCCAAGGCCCGTCGCGCCAAGAAAGAAATGGTCGAGGCCAACCTGCGTCTGGTTATTTCCATCGCCAAGAAGTACACCAACCGTGGCCTGCAGTTCCTGGATCTGATCCAGGAAGGCAACATCGGCCTGATGAAGGCGGTCGACAAGTTCGAATACCGCCGCGGTTACAAGTTCTCGACCTACGCCACCTGGTGGATCCGTCAGGCCATTACCCGTTCCATCGCGGATCAGGCCCGCACCATCCGTATTCCGGTGCATATGATCGAGACCATCAACAAGCTCAACCGGATCTCCCGCCAGATGCTGCAGGAGATGGGTCGCGAGCCGACGC
>JBPEXK010000220.1:0-2301 GCA_052031745.1 Marinobacter sp.
CGCGGTGAGGCCCACGTCGGCGGCGAGGCGGCGCGCATCATCGCAGAGCGTAAGGCCCGGAAGAAAGCCGAACGCCAGCAGCAAGCCGAGAAAAG
This sequence comes from Marinobacter sp., assembly GCA_052031745.1. Taxonomy (GTDB): domain Bacteria; phylum Pseudomonadota; class Gammaproteobacteria; order Pseudomonadales; family Oleiphilaceae; genus Marinobacter. Next base: position 96 of record JBPEXK010000220.1, read on the forward strand.
CTTGGCCGGTGAGCGGGCCCGATAACCATCGGGACGCCTGAGCCGGCTCACAGGGAGAGGGTATGAAGCTCAGAAACGCAGTCGCGGTTGCCTTGATCGGGGCTGCCCCGCTGGCTCAGGCAAGCGAGGAGGACAAGCTGTCGTCGGAGTTTGAGTTGGGCGTGCTGATGACGTCCGGCAACACCGAGGAAACCAACGTCGACAGCCGGTTCGCCATCGCCCAGGAATCCCGGCGCTGGCGCAACTCGGCCGAACTGGGCGCCAGGCACACGGAGGCGGAGGATGAGACCACCGCCGAACAGTACCGGGCCGAGGGAGAAACCAACTACAAGTTCACCGAGCGCCAGTACTGGTTCCTCCGGGGCGCCTGGGAGGACGACCGGTTTTCCGGTTACGCCTTCGAATCCTCAATCACCGCCGGTTACGGTCATCGGCTCTGGGAATCCGGAGAAAAGTCGTTCTGGAGTGTCTCAACTGGTCTCGGTTACCGGTACAACCGCTTTGACGAGCCGGCCGAAAACGGCGAAGAGGCGGAAGACTCGGTGATTGCCCGTTTCGCGACCCAGCTGGATTACGAGATTTCCGACAGGGCGTTGTTCCGCCAGAAGCTCAGCACTGAAGTGGGCCTGGAGGAAAACAACACCATCAGCCAATCGGAAACCGCTCTGCAGGCGACGGTGGTGGGCAACCTGTCCATGAAGACCGCGTTCCGGGTCAAGCACGTGTCGGACCCGCCCGAGGGCAAGGAGCGCACCGACACCGAAACCGCGCTCACCCTGCTGTACACCTTCTAGCGCTTCGCCCTCCGCCATCCGCGAAAAAGGCGCGCAACAGCGGATCAGACGTTGTTGCGCAGCCCCAATTCGTCCGGATAGGGGGTGAGGTAGTGCTGGGCGCTCAAGTAATCCACGGGCTCCCGGCGCTGGGCCATGCGCAGCAGCGTCATGGGCACCACCAAGGGCACCTCCCCGCGCCGATAGGCTTCAATCTGCTCCACCAGAACCTTTCGATCCTCATCGCCCATGGCGTCTTTCAGGAAGCCCATCAGATGCAGCATGGCGTTCATGTGTGAGCCGCGGCTGACCTTCTTGCTCATCGCTTCCATGAACAGCTGGATGTAGCGGTCGGCAATGGTCTCCAGCGGTTCCGATTTCAGGTCGCCGAGCATGGGGCCAAGCTGACGGTAAATCTTCTCGCAATGGGCCAGGAGCTGGAACTTGTGGCGGGTGTGAAAGTTGATCAGGGCCTTGGCGCTGAGGTTGTCGCCGGCCACGTTCTGCATCCAGTCGTCGTAGGCGAAGACCCGCTCAATGAAATTCTCTCGTATCATGTTGTCGTTCAGTCGGCCTTCCTCTTCCACCGGCATCAATGGGTAAGCTGCGCGCAGTGCCTCCGCGAACATGCCGGCGCCGTCGCGGCGGACCACCTGGCCACTCTCGTTGTGCACCTTGATGCGTTCCATGCCACAGCTTGGGGATTTGGCCATCAGGATGTAGCCGCGCAGGTTGGCCAGGGTGGGCATTACCTGGTCGATAAAGCCCTGCATGGCGTCGGTGTGGTCGGCTTGGCCCTTGGTTTCGATGATGCGCATGCCGTCCGGGTATTCCCGCAGGTGGATGGCGGGGCGGGGTACGCCCAGGCCGGCTTCCAGTTCCGGACAGATGGAGCGGAATTCGAAGTGTTTGGACAGCACCTGGGTGCAGTACCGGGAATGCTTATGGCCACCATCGTGGCGGACTTCCTTGCCCAGCAGGCAGGTGCTGATACCGACGGGGATCTGGGTCACGTAAGCTCTCCGAACAAATAAAAAGACTTCTGTAATACGTGATTTCAGTCTAGACCGATCAGCCCCGCCGAGTGAACCGGGTCAGTGTTCCCAGTGCCAGCTTTTTCTCTTCTCGGCCAGGGCCAGGGTGCTGGCGTAGATGGTGCGCACGTCGGTGGCGAACTGCTCGACGGAGAAGTCGGCGGCGAACTCCAGTGCCTGTTCCGCCAACTGCGCTCGGGCCTCGTCATCCTCCAGCAGCCGCTTCACCGCCTGCACCCACTGGTCCTGCCGCTCCGGGGTCTTGTAGCCGTTGTGGCCATCGCGCACGACATCGTCAATGCCGCTGGAGCGCACCGCCACCACCGGCAGCCCGGCGGCCATGGCCTCCAGGATTACCATGCCCTGGGTTTCCGATTTCGAGGCGAACAGGAAGGCATC
>JBPEXK010000221.1:0-2485 GCA_052031745.1 Marinobacter sp.
CAATTACGAGGCCGTCCGCGACAACATCATCATTGGTAATCGCAGCAAGGACGAGCTTTACCAGCGTATTTTCGTGGTATCCGCCTACGGTGGCGTAACCAACGAGTTGCTGGAGCACAAAAAAACCGGTGAGCCGGGCGTTTACGCCCTGTTTGCCGATGCCGAATCGGACTGGGCCTGGGGCGATGATCTCACCAAGCTGGTGAAGTTTCTCACCGACATCAACGGCGAGCTGTTCGAAGACCCGATGCTCAAGCAGCAGGCCGACCAGTTCATCACCGACCGGATCGAGGGCGTGCGCGGCTGTCTGATTGACCTGCAGCGCCTGTGCTCCTACGGCCAGTTCCAGCTCGAAGAGCACCTGCTGACCGTTCGGGAAATGCTGGCCGGCATCGGTGAGGCCCACAGTGCCTTCAACACCGCCCTCAAGCTGCAGCAGGAAGGTGTCAACGCCCGCTTTGTCGACCTGACCGGCTGGCGCGATGCCGAACTGCTGCCGCTGGACGAGAAGCTCAAGCAGGCCTTCGACGCGGTCGACCTGACCCGGGAACTGCCGATCGTCACTGGCTACGCCCAGTGCAAGGAAGGCCTGATGCGGACCTTCGACCGGGGCTACAGCGAAATGACCTTCAGCCGGGTGGCGGTGATTACCGAGGCCCGGGAAGCGATCATTCACAAGGAGTACCACCTGAGCTCGGCCGACCCGAACATCGTCGGCGAAGACAAGGTGGTGCCCCTGGGTCGCACCAACTACGACGTGGCGGACCAGCTGGCCAACCTGGGTATGGAGGCGATCCATCCCCGTGCCGGTAAGGGCATGCGCCAGAACGAGATCCCGCTGCGGGTGATGAACACCTTCGAGCCGGAGCACACCGGCACCCTGATCACCGGGGATTACGTCAGTGAGACGCCGCAGGTGGAAATCATCGCCGGCGCCAAGGGCGTGTTCGCCATCGAAGTGTTCGATCAGGACATGCAGGGTGAGCCTGGTTCCGATCGCAAGATCCTGGACGTGCTCAGCCGCCTCAAGGTGCGGTTCATGGCCAAGGACACCAACGCCAACACCATCACCCATTACGTGGGCAGCACGCTCAAGCACGTGAAGCGGGTGGTGCGTGCGCTGAAGGAAGAGTTCCCGAACGCCGAAATCAGCACCCGCAAGGTGTCGCTGGTGTCTGCCATCGGCAGTGACATGAACGTGCCGGGTATCCTGGCCCGTTCGGTGAAGTCGCTGGCGGACAACGAGATCAGCGTGCTGGCGATCCACCAGTGCATGCGCCAGGTGGATATCCAGTTCGTGGTGGATGAGGACCATTACGAGAAGGCCATTGCGGCCCTTCACGAGGTGCTTATCGAGCCCCACAACCACGAGTACGCCATTGTCGCGGCCTCCATCGAGTAACGCGACCCGCTGCCTGCAGCCCGGTGGTTAGCCATCGGGCTGCAGGCAGTGCTTTTCCCTCTCTTCAGATCTCTCTACAGTACTTACTAAAGTACTCTCTCCACTGCTCTCTCAAGAGCTCCGTCCAGACTCTGCCAGTGCGCCAACCCTAATCCAGCCGGGTCTCAGGCTCGTATTCTTAGCAAATTTCCAACCGGTACCAAATCTATGCGTAGCACGGATAATTTGGGACCGTCTCCAACTACGGCCAACGATGGCGAAAGGGATTCCCTGGTTGGGTTGTACTTTAGGGACGCGTCCCGGTATGAACTCTTAACCGATGTGGCTGAGCGTCGACTCTGCCGCAAAATGATTTTGGCATTTCGCATCATCAGCGCCGATCTGGCGCTGCCGGCCGACACGCCACAAACGTTCCGAACGGTGATCGGCAGTCTCGGCGATGCCTGTGCCTTTTCCACCCGGACCCGTCGGGCTTTTCACCTGGCGACCGCGTGCCGGCGCAAGCTGATCCAGAGCAACCTGCGTCTGGCAGTGCATATTGCCCGGCGCTATTCCCAGCACGGCATCCCCATGTCGGATCTGATCCAGGATGCCAACGTGGGCCTGATCAAGGCCGCCGAGCGCTTTGACCCGACCAAGGGCTTTCGGTTTTCCACCTACGCCTACTGGTGGATCAGCGAGGAAGTGAAGCGCTGTCTGCAGCGGGGCAATCGCCTGGTGCACACCCCGGAAAACGTCCTGGACGAGATCCGGCAGTTGCAGAAGGTGTCCCTGGGCATGCATCAGAACCTGGGCCGCACACCGTCGCAGTCGGAACTGGCGCGGGAGATGGAAGCATCACCGTCGCGCATTGGCGAGCTCCGGGCGTTGGCTTTGCGCGAGCTTTCCACCGACGTGCCGCTTGTGGAGGATGGCTCAGTCACCCTGGGGGACAGCCTGGAGAGTGACGAGCAGGCGGCGCCGGATCATTCCATGTCGGAAAGGGATCGGGCGCGCACCCTGCAAACGATGATGAGTGAGCTCACCGAACGGGAGCAGTCGATCCTGTCCCGGCGCTACGGTCTGGGATTGCCGGAGCCAGAC
>JBPEXK010000222.1:0-3828 GCA_052031745.1 Marinobacter sp.
GAGAAGATCCAGGACCCGCAGTACGTGCCGAACCTGATTCGCAAGAAACTGCTGGAGAACCCGCACCGGGTGACCCTGACCCTGCGCCCGGACGAAAAGCTGGAAGGCCGCCGGCAGCAGGCCATTGCCGACGCCCTGGCCCGTCGCAAGGCGGAGTTGACCGACGCCGAAGTGCAGCAGATCGTCGAGCGCGCCCAGGCCCTGGAAGAGCGCCAGATGCGCAAGGACGACGACTCCATTCTGCCCAAGGTGGACCTGAGCGATGTGCCGCTGCAGATGCCGGAGCCGGAAGCCCGCTACGACGGCGACATTGCCGCCACCGTGTTCGCCCGGGGCACCAACGGCCTGGTGTACGAGCAGGTGGTGGTGCCGATGCCGGAACTGACCGAAGAAGAGCTGCTGCTGGTGCCTTACTACACCACGCTGATTTCCGAGGTGGGCTGTGGCGATCTGGACTACCTGCAGATGCAGGACCGCATTTCCGCGGAATCCGGCGGTATTGGCGCGTCCTTCACCGCCAAGGGCCGCATTGATGATGTGCAGGACCTGACTGGTTACCTGGTGTTCAACGGCAAGGCCCTGGCCCGTAATCGCGGCGAACTGACCCGCCTGCTGCGAGATGTGTACACCAGTGCCCGGTTTGACGAGCACGATCGCATTCGCGAGATCATCGCCCAGATTCGCGCCCGGCGCGAGCAGGCGGTTACCGGCAGTGGTCACGCTTTGGCCATGGGCGCCGCGTCCCAGGGCATGAGCCCCGGTGCCTGGCTGTCGTTCCGGCTCGGTGGTCTGGCCGGTATCCGCGGCACCAAGCAGCTGGATCAGGCCTTGAAAGACCCGAAAGAGCTGGCGGCTTTCTGTGACAAGCTGGCGGCGCTGCACGACAAGATTCGCAATCAGGGCCGTGAATTCCTGGTGATTGGTGAAGAGGCCCAGTTGCCGGCCATGGTCGACGACCTGAAGTCCTGCTGGCAGGGCGAGGCGGGCACCGAAACCTCAAGCTGGACCATGCAACCGGTCAACTACACCACCCGGGAAGCCTGGTTGACTTCGACCCAGGTCAACTTCTGCGCCAAGGCCTACAGCACGGTGCCGGTGGACCATCCGGACTCGGCCGCGCTGACGGTGCTGGGCGGATTCCTGCGCAACGGCTATCTGCACCGTGCCATCCGAGAGAAGGGCGGCGCCTACGGTGGCGGTGCCGGTCAGGACAGCGTGAACGGCACATTCCGGTTCTTCTCCTACCGCGACCCGCGCCTGGCGGAAACCCTGGAGGATTTCGACAAGTCCCTGCAGTGGTTGCAGGAAACGGATCACGACGAGCAGGAACTGGAAGAATCCATTCTGGGCGTGATCGGCCAGCTCGATCGCCCGCGCTCCCCGGCGGGCGCCGCTCGCCATGCGTTCCACAACAAGTTGTTCGGCCGCAGCCCGGAGCAGCGGGCCCGGTTCCGCGAGCGGGTGCTGGCGGTGACCCTGGACGACCTCAAGCGCGTGGCCGCTACCTGGTTGGTGCCGGAGAAGGCCAGCACCGCGGTGGTGACCAGCCCGGAGAATCGCAAGCTGGCGGAAGACCTTGGCTTGAGCATCGAGGAAATGTAAGTCGCCACGGCGGCAATAAAAAAGAGGGCCCTCGGGCCCTCTTTTTTGTCTCTGCTTGGGGTGCTGTCGCCAGCCTAGCGATTCCGCTTCAGCCCCGTGGTCACCATGATCCGGGTCGAGATTTCCTCCACTGAGTAGGCGGTGGTGTTCAGGTACGGAATGCGCTCGCGCCGGTACATCAGTTCGATCTCCTCGATCTCGTGCATGCACTGCTTCATGGACGAGTAACGGGAATTGGGTCGGCGCTCGTTGCGGATGGTGGCCAGGCGCTCCGGCTCAATGGTGAGGCCGAAAATCTTCTGCTTGTGGGGCTTGAGGGCCGCGGGCATCTGCTGGTCGGACAGGTCTTCCTCGGTGATCGGGTAATTGGCCGCCTTGATGCCGTACTGCAGTGCCAGGTACAGGCAGGTGGGGGTCTTGCCGCTGCGTGAAGCGCCCACCAGGATCAGATCGGCTTCGTCGTAGTGGCGAACCCGGGCGCCGTCGTCGTTGTCCAGGGCAAAATTCACCGCGTTGATGCGGCGCTCGTAGCTGCCCTCGTTATTGATGGAGTGGGACTTACCCACGGTGTAGGACGACGACGATTGCAGTTCCTGCTCCAGCGGGTTCAGGAAGGTGCCGAAGATGTCGACCATGAAGCCGTCGGCGGTGCTGATCACTTCGCGGATGTCGCTGTTGACGATGGTGTCGAACACCAGCGGTCGGGCGCCATCGACCTCCGCCGCCTTGTTGATGCGTGTGACCATTTCGCGGGCCTTTTCCGCGTCGTCGATGTAAGGCACAGTGACGCGCTCAAACTCGATTTTTTCAAACTGGGCGAGAAGGCTGTGGCCGAGGGCCTCGGCGGTCAGGCCGGTGCCATCGGAAATAAAGAATGCGGTGCGTTTCATGGGCTGTTATCCGGCTCCGTGTTGCGAGGTTCCCTAGGTAATTGCCGCAGGTTACAGTATCATACACGCCAAATTCGAGACTCCGCAGTGGATATTGCCCGCAATTGCCGCTAGATACCGCTGGCCCGGTTTTGCTCTTTGCTTTACAGACTCAAGGGAGACGCGCTTTGGAAGATTACATCATCTGGTTTGATCACCTGGGAATGTCCGACGTTGACCGGGTGGGCGGCAAGAACGCCTCACTTGGTGAAATGATCAGTAATCTAGCCAACGCAGGTGTTACCGTTCCCGGCGGTTTCGCCACCACGGCTCACGCCTACCGTGAATTCCTGGCCACCGATGGCCTGAAGGACAAGATCGACAACGCCCTCGATGCCCTGGACGTGAACGACGTTAACGAGCTGGCCCGCGTGGGCGCGCAGATCCGTCAGTGGGTAATCGACACCGATTTCCCGGACGTGCTGGAAAATGCCCTGGCGGAAGCCTTCGCCAAGCTGCAGGCCGGCAACGAGAACATGGCCGTGGCCGTACGTTCTTCCGCTACCGCCGAAGACCTGCCCGACGCCTCCTTCGCCGGCCAGCAGGAAACCTTCCTGAACGTGGGGGGCCTGCAGCAGGTGCGCAAGTCGGTGAAGGAAGTGTTTGCCTCCCTGTTCAACGACCGCGCCATTTCCTACCGCGTGCACCACGGCTTCGATCACAAGCTGGTGGCCCTGTCTGCCGGCATCCAGAAGATGGTGCGCAGTGAAACCGCCGCCAGTGGCGTGATGTTCACCCTGGACACCGAGTCCGGCTTCCGTGACGTGGTGTTTGTCACCGCCTCTTACGGCCTGGGCGAGACCGTGGTGCAGGGTGCGGTGAACCCGGACGAGTTCTACGTCCACAAGCCGACTCTGGAAGACGGCCGTCCGGCCGTGCTGCGTCGTAACCTCGGTTCCAAGGCCATCAAGATGGTGTACCAGACCGACGCCGACGCCGGTGAATTCGTCGAGACCGTGAAGGTGGAGCAGGACGACCGCAACCGCTTCTGCATCACCGACGCCGAGGTTGAAGAGCTGGCCAAGCAGGCCATGATCATCGAGAAGCACTACCAGCGTCCGATGGACATAGAGTGGGCCAAAGACGGCGACGACGGCCGCATCTACATCGTTCAGGCCCGCCCGGAGACCGTGAAGAGCCGCGCCTCCGCCAACGTGATGGAGCGCTACCTGCTGAAGGAAACCGGCAAGGTGCTGGTGGAAGGCCGCAGCATCGGCCACAAGATCGGCAGCGGTCCGGTCAAGATCATCACCAGCATCAACGAGATGGATCGGGTTCAGGCCGGCGACGTGCTGGT
>JBPEXK010000223.1:0-1219 GCA_052031745.1 Marinobacter sp.
AGGTCGATTACTCCGAGGACAACCTGGCGGAAGCCGGTCGCACCCTGACCAAGCTGTACAACGCCCTGCGTGGCGTGGTGCCGGCCAAGGCCGCAGACGTGGAAGAAACCGACCACGACCGCCGCTTCGCGGAAATGATGGACGACGACTTCAACACTGCTGGTGCCATCTCTGTGCTGCACGCGGTGGCGAACGAGATCAATCAGCACCGCCGTGATGGCCAGGAGCAGGAGGCCAAGCGCAGCGCGGCCGTGCTGGTCCGGCTGGGCGCGGTGTTGGGCCTGCTGCAGCAGGATCCGGAAGCGTTCTTCCAGGCCGACACCGGCGGCGAGCTCAGTGCCGAGGACATCGAGGCGTTGATCCAGGCTCGGAACGACGCTCGCAAAGGCCGGGATTTCGCCGAGGCGGATCGCATTCGCGACGAGCTGGCGGACAAGGGCATAATTCTGGACGACTCCCGGGAAGGCACCACCTGGCGCCGGGGCTGACCCGCTAAGTATTTTCCCGTACAATGCGGCGCTCAAATTAGAATGCCCCCTCACCATAAAGAAGGGGGAGTAGGGAAACGTAACCCACTGAGGCAGACAACGATGACAGAACGCGTACAAGTCGGCGGCATCCAGGTCGCAAAGAATCTGTATGACTTCGTGAACAACGAAGCTATCCCGGGCACCGGGGTCGACGCAGACCAATTCTGGGCGCACTTTGACAAGATCGTGAACGAGCTGGCGCCGCGTAACCGCGAGCTGCTGGTCAAGCGTGACGAGATCCAGGAAAAGATGGACAGCTGGAACCGCGACCACAAAGGTCAGCCGCTGGACATGGCCGAGTACAAGGCCTTCCTGAAGGACATTGGCTACCTGGTCGAAGAGCCGGCAGAGTTCAAGATCTCCACCTCCAACGTGGATCCGGAAGTGGCCACCATGGCCGGTCCGCAGCTGGTAGTGCCGATCATGAATGCCCGCTTTGCCCTGAACGCCGCCAACGCCCGTTGGGGTAGCCTGTACGACGCACTGTACGGTACCGATGCCATCTCTGAAGAGGGCGGTGCCGACAAGGGCGCCGGTTACAACCCGGTGCGCGGTGCCAAGGTTATCGAGTGGGCCCGCAACCTGCTGGACAGCTCCGCACCGCTGGCTTCCGGCAGCCACAAGGACGCCGCCAAGTACCTGGTTGAGGGTGGCAAGCTGGTTGTTAAGCTGCAGAACGGCGAGACCAC
>JBPEXK010000022.1:0-2036 GCA_052031745.1 Marinobacter sp.
AGCATGAACCAGAGGTAGCCGAAGATCGCGAACATCATGCCGATGCTCAAATCGCTGAGCAGCACCGTGACCATGGCGGCGCCCCGGAACACATCCACGCCAAACTGGAACAGCGCGAAGCTGGCCCGGGTGGCAGCATCACTGCGCCATTCGAACTGGATGGCGTGGTCGCGGACGTTCCGGGCCCGGTCGATCAGATGTCGCAGATAGTGTTTTTCCCGGTTGGCCGCCCGCAACTGATGGATGGCATCCAGGGTTTCGGTGAGGTCGCCCTGGAACTCCTCGTAGGCGGCGTTTTCCCGGCGTTTGAGGTCTTTCACCCGCTTGCCGATCAGGATGGTGGCGAAGATCACCAGCGGATTGAACAGCAGGATCAGCAGCGCCAGCTGCCAATGCACCCACAGCAGCACCAGGGCGGTACCGGTTACGGTCAGGCTGGCGACCAGGAACCGGCTGATGGTGGTGCCGAGGAACTGGTCCATGGTGTCCAGGTCGGTGATGAAATGGCTGCTGATGCCGCCGGCACCGCGAGTCTCATACTCCGACATGGCCACCCGCTGCAGCCGACCCAGCAGCCGCGAGCGGATACGGAACACCACGTCCTTGGACACCTTGGAAAATTCTCGGGACTGCAGCACGTTGAACGACAGCGCACCGAGCCGGAGCGCAAACGCCGCCAGCACCATCACACCGATATAGACCAGCGGCTGCTGCCAGCTTTCGGGCAGCATCAGGTCCATGACCGGCAGCACCGGCCCTTCTTCGTCCAGCAACACCTCGTCCACCAGCACCGGCAACAGCAGCGGCACCGGGACGCTCAACACGGTGGCCAGAATCGCCAGAAGGTTGGCTTTGACCAGACGGGGCTTGTGTTTCAGCGCCAGGGCGAACACGTCCCGCCACTGGTACTTACGCTGGCCCAGATCCGCTTCCGGGAACTGGTTGGGGTGATGCTGTTGGCTCAAAAATCCTCCGGTTCGATGGCTTGCCAAGACCGATACGTTGGCGACCGGACAACAGTCTACCGACTTACAGCAATGCTGCGACGACCGCAGACTTCTGTCATGATTGCTCCACGCATATTCTGATGGACCAGGACTCGAACCCGCTGTGAAACACGATTGTCATTACCACCCCGGCGACCCCGCAAAATGGCACTGTGGCGAATGCCAGATGCACTACTGCAGCCGCTGTATGCCCGATGCCGATACCCGCCAGCGCCGGGCGCTGTGCCCCCACTGCAGCAAGGCCATGCGCTACCTGGGCGCCGCCACGGAGGTGGTGCCGTTCTGGAACCGAATTGGCGCGTTTTTCCGGTATCCGTTCCACAGCGATCCGCTGATTGTCATTGCCATCTGCACCCTGGTGCCCCTTGCCGCCCCGGCGAACCTGGTCGGCGTGGTAATCTGGGTGCTGCTGGCGCTGGCGCTGTTCAAGTACACCTACGCGGTGATCAACCACACTGCCGAAGGCCACCTGAAACCACCGCCCATTGCCGTCGCCTTCAGCGGTAGCGGCTTCAACATAGTGCTCCTGCAGTTCCTGGTCTTTGTGTTGATGGGCGGCCTGGTGGCAACCGCCGGGATGCTGGGCGGGCCCTTACTGTTCATGCTGGCCCTGGCCTTCGTGGTGCTGGCCCTGCCGGCCAGCATCATGGTTCTGGCGATGGAACGCTCGGTGGGGCCGGCGGTCAATCCGATGAATCTGGCCATGCTGATTTCCCGCATCGGCAGCCCCTACTTTTTGCTGTACGGCTACCTGATTCTGCTGACCCTGGCCTCAGGCGCGGCCCAGGATTTCGCGGTCAACCACTTCCCGTTCTGGGTGTCCCAGCCCCTGGCCGGTTTCCTCAACAGTACCTTCACCCTGATCCTGTTCCACATGCTGGGCTACCTGCTGTTCCAGTATCAGGAGGAGCTGGGCTTCGCCTCGGACCTGCAGGAAGGCCTGGAGCATCAGGACCACCACCAGCGCGACCGCAGCGCCCGCTTCGATGCCGACATCGACATGAACCTGAAGGACGGTAATTACGACCG
>JBPEXK010000224.1:0-1329 GCA_052031745.1 Marinobacter sp.
AAGATATTGGCGAAGCCGCAGCCTGGGCAGAATACCTGCACCGGCTCACTGTCCGGATTGGGTTTCGGTTCGCCCACCTCCGGGTGATGCAGATTCACGCTGTTGCCGGCGTAATCGATCACCAGGCAATCCTGCTTGCCCTCGTCCAAGCGCAGCCCGCGACCGACGATCTGCTGATACAGGCTGACCGACTGGGTGGGGCGAAGAATGGCGATAAAGTCCACGTGGGGGGCATCGAAGCCGGTGGTCAGCACAGAGACGTTCACCAGGTACTTCAACTGCCGCAACTTGAAGCGCTGGATCAGCCGCTCCCGCTCGGCCAGATCGGTGGCGCCGGTGATCAGGGCAGTTTGCTGTTCCGGCAGATAGCCGGCGATCTCCCGCGCGTGGTCCACCGTGGCGGCGAAGATCATCACGCCCTTCCGATCGGCAGCCAACTCCATCACCTGCTCGATGATGGCCCGGGTCACCCGCTGGTGTTTGCTCAAGAGCTGGTTAACGTCCCGCTCGGCGTAGTCGCCAAATCGATCCTGAGGCAGCGCGGAAAAGTCGTACTGCGCCACCGCCGCATTGACCAACTCGGGCTTGGTGAGATAGCCCCGGTTGATCATGTAGCTGAGCGGCAGCTCATAAATGCAGTGCTGGAACGGCTTGGCCTGCTCGTCTGCCGAGCCCCTGACAAAGCCCCGGTAGTGGTAGCGGTAAATCCAGCCCATGGCCAGGCGATAGGGGGTGGCGGTGAGCCCCAGCACTTTCAACGCATCGTTCTGTTGCCGCAGCAGCTCAATGATCCGCTGGTACTGGCTGGTGTCCTCGCCGCTGACCCGATGGCACTCATCGATGATCAACAGTGAGTACTCATCCCGGAACTGGTCCAGATTGGCGGACACCGACTGCACGCTGGCGAAGGTGACCTGGTGCTGGTTTTCCTTGCGCTTCAAGCCGGCTGAAAAGATGCCACCCTCCAAACCATAGCTCTGGTACTTGGCGTGGTTTTGCTCCACCAGCTCTTTGACGTGAGTGAGTACCAGGATCTTGCGTTTGGCCAGGCGAGCCAGTTCGGCAATCACCAGGCTCTTGCCCGCACCGGTGGGCAGCACAATCACCGCGGATTCGTCGGATTTGCGGAAGTGCCTCAAGGTGGCATCAACCGCTTCCTGCTGATAGGGCCGCAATGTGAATGGTGCGTTCATGGGGCAGTGCTTGATCGCTATCGGGGTGGACGGGCGGCCATTCTAGCAAAGAGCGTGGGTACTCGGCGCCAGCCCGAAACCTTTGCAGGGCGCCCCCAAAATCTGGCGCGCTTTTGCTGCTACCATGCATAGTCAA
>JBPEXK010000225.1:0-1729 GCA_052031745.1 Marinobacter sp.
TCCAGAATGCGCTCGATATCGCCGTGCTCGCCGATGATGTTGATCATGCAGCTGAGGCCGCGGGCTTCCACGTTGCCGAGAGCATGGCCGCTGACCGCGCGGATGTGGTTTTCGAACTGGCTGGTCATGGCGCCTTCGATGGTCCAGTGCCCGGAATTATGCACCCGGGGCGCCATCTCATTGGCCACCAGGCCATCCTCGGTCTCAAACAGCTCAAGGGTCAATACGCCAACATAGTTCAATTCGTTCAGTAGGGCGCGAATGTAACGCTCGGCGCTTTCCTGGACCTCAGCCTTCAGCTCCGGGGCCGGCGCGATGGAATAGCGCAGGATGCCCTCATGGTGGGTGTTTTCAGCCATGGGGTAGAAGGCCAGGTCGCCTTCTTCGCCACGAACCGCGATGATGGACACTTCGCGTTTGAACTCGACGAACTTCTCCACGATCAGGCGCGGGTGGCCAATGTCGGCCCATGCCTTTGCCGCTTCTTCCGGGCTGCGCAGGACTGCCTGGCCCTTGCCGTCGTAACCTTCGGTGTTGGATTTGGCTACCACGGGGCAGCCCAGTTCCTCGGCGGCCGCCTGCAGCGACTCGGCGCTGTCGGCAATCTTCCATTGCGGCGTGGGAATGCCCAGTTGCCCGAACAGGGTCTTTTCCAGTTCGCGATTCTGGCAAACCTGGAGAGCCCGCGGGCAGGGGTGTACCGGCTTTTCCTTGGCCAGCTTTTCCGCCACCTCGACCGGCAGGTGCTCAAATTCGTAGGTGACCCGGTCAACCTGGGCCAGGAAATCGTCCTGGCGCTCGCCCTCGCGGTCGACGATGACATCGCCGATGCCGGCACTGGGGTTGCCCGACATGTCATAGAACACAAACGTCTTGGCCAGGGGGTAGCCGGCAAGGGCTAACATGCGTCCAAGCTGACCAGCGCCTAATACACCAATTCTCATCTGCGATCTCCTGCCGATCCTGTTACTGATCTCGGGGGTCCGGGTTGTCCAGAATTGTCTGGGTCTGGGTGCTGCGGAACTCATCGACCGCGCGCCGTACGTCGGCGTCTCCGGTGCCGACAATCTGTGCCGCCAGCAGGCCGGCGTTGGTGGCGCCGGCGTTGCCGATGGCCAGGGTGCCTACGGCAATGCCACCCGGCATTTGTACGATGGAGAGGAGCGAATCGAGGCCATTAAGGGCCTTGGACTGAACCGGCACACCCAAAACCGGCAGCGAAGTCTGGGAAGCAATCATGCCGGGCAGATGCGCGGCGCCGCCGGCCCCGGCGATGATCACTTTCAGGCCGCGCTCGGCTGCAGTTTTGGCGTAATCGAACAGCAGGTCGGGGGTACGGTGTGCCGATACCACTTTGGTTTCATAGGCCACGCCCAGCTTCTCGAGCATGTTGGCAGCGTGTTCCATGGTCGGCCAGTCGGATTTGGACCCCATGATGAGGCCTACAAGCGGCTGCATAAGCAACTGTCCTGTGATAATGGGAAAGCCGGCCATTGTATGGTTTGGCATACGGCCGTGCAACAAAGCCCCGCCCGCCAACGCCGGCGCTCAGGTGAGGCTGGGTGCCATTTCACCCTGTTTCTAAGTGCATGTATTATCCGCTGTTAAGAATCACCCCGTCCATAGCCAGGAGATGTAATGGAACCCATCCGTCCAGACGACGATGAATTGCGAGCCGACACCCCAGTCGGTGGTGCCGAACGCCGATACGGCGACGATCGCGGCGGTA
>JBPEXK010000226.1:0-1480 GCA_052031745.1 Marinobacter sp.
GAAGATGGCGGTCAGGTACATCGCCTGGAAGATTGGGGCCGTCGTCACCTGGCTTACCCGATCAACAAGATTCACAAGGCTCACTACGTGCTGATGAACATCGAATGTTCACAGGCCGCTATGGACGAGCTGACTCACAACTTCCGGTTCAACGATGCCATCATTCGCGACCTGATTCTGCGTCGTGACGAGGCCGTTACTGATCTGTCTCCGATGAAAGCCGCCGAGTCCCGTGAGGACCGTCGTTCTGGTGGAGATGACCGTCCGCGCCGTTCAGCCGAGTCCGACGACCGTCGCAAGGCTGAGACCCAGGACGAAGAAGAGTAATTAACCGGAGTTGAGGAGTTAAGTTATGGCTCGTTTTTTCAGACGTCGTAAGTTCTGCCGCTTCACGGCAGAAGGTGTCAAAGAGATCGATTACAAGGATCTGGACACCCTGAAAGGCTACATCACTGAAACCGGCAAAATCGTGCCCAGCCGCATCACCGGCACCAAAGCACGTTATCAGCGTCAGCTGGCTACCGCTATCAAGCGTGCCCGCTACCTGGCACTGCTGCCGTACTCGGACAGCCACGATAACTAAGTAACAGATAGACAGGACTTGGGACCATGCGTGCACTCGCACAATATGTAATGCGCGGTCCCCTGCAGGCCAGTGGGGTAGCAGCAGTCACGACTGCGGTACCTTTGCTGTTCTGGATTGGCGCAGCGGTTGTCGGCCTGGTGATACTCCGGCTCGGCATCAGTCAGGGGCTCAACGTTGGCCTCTGGGCATTGCTACCGGCACTCGGCTGGAGTTGGTTTGGGCAGGACCCGACCGCTCTGGCGGTATTGCTCCAGGTAATGCTGATGGCGTCTCTGCTCAGAACAACGCTGTCCTGGGAGAAGGCCCTCCTCGGAGGAAGCTTTCTGGCGATTGTCACCGGGCTGATGTTGCCGGTGATTTATCCCGGTCTCTTGGACGATCTGGTCCAGGCCGGGGTCAGCTTTTACCATCAGTACAACGCCGAAGTGGCCCAGACCCTCGGGGATGAACTCGAGCAGGTCATCCGGGACACGATGAACGCCAGCATGGCCGGGACTTACCTGGCCACCGGTGTTGGCATGACCATGCTAGCCAGGTCGTGGCAGGCGGGGCTTTATAACCCCGGCGGATTCCGCTCGGAATTCCATGCCCTGAAGCTGTCGCCCGCCGTTGCGGTGGTGTGTGCAGTCACCATGGTGATTGGCCCGGTGCTCGGGCTGAACGCCATGTTGCTGGCCTGGGTGGCGGGTACGCCGCTGTTCCTGGCCAGTCTGGCCCTGGTGCATGGTGTCGTTGGATTGAAAAAGCTGAGTGGTCAGTGGCTGGTGCTGTTTTACATTGCGCTGGTTTTGCTGGGCCCAAGCCTGATGATTCTGTTAGTGGTTTTGGCTTTTGTGGATAGCTGGCTGGATATCCGGAGGCGTATAACGCCCGCCGGGCCGGCTGAATAAAGCA
>JBPEXK010000227.1:0-2693 GCA_052031745.1 Marinobacter sp.
TCAAAGCCGCGGGCGAAAGAGCCGCGGACCTGACCAAACAAACCACGCTGTACGCCGGCAACGCCTTTGACCGGGTATTCCGCGCCGCCAGCCTGGTCAAGGCCGGACAGACCCCCTACGACACCCTGCACAGCGACGGCCTGGTCAGCCTGCGCTACTACCCGCCCCTGGCGGAGGACTTTATCGAGCTGGACGACTTGGTCATCCCGGTGGAACGGCAGCACCACCGCACCCCAATCGTGATCATCCCGCCGCTGGCAGTGAACATGCTGATCTACGACCTGTTTCCACAGCGCAGCCTGGTGCGCTTCCTGCGCGCAAAAGGCTTTGAGGTGTACCTGATCGATTGGGGCACCCCCACCCGGGCCCACAGCCACTACAACCTGCACACCTACGTCGCCGAACTGCTGCCGGCGTACCTGAACCGGGTGCGCCAACACAGCGGCGAACAGGAACTGTCCCTGCACGGCTGGAGCCTGGGCGGCATGTTCACCCTGTTCTACTCCGCCCTGAGCCGGGACCAACACATCCGCAACGCGATCATCGTGGGCTCGCCCATCGACAGCCACGCCTCCGGGCTGATGGGCCTGCTGTACCAGAGCGTGTCCAGCGCCTCCGACATCGTCCAGCGCCGCACCGGCTTCAAACTCCACGACCTCAAGCCCGACTGGTTTCACAGCCCCGGCTGGGCCAACACCATCGGCTTCAAACTGACCAACCCCATCGGCAGCTTCAAGGGTTACTGGGAATTGCTGGTGAAACTCGGCGACCGGGATTTCGTCGCCGACCACGCCACCACCTCAGCCTTCCTGGACCGGATGGTGGCCTACCCGGGTGGCATTGTGCAGGACGCAGTGGTACGCCTGCTGATCACCAACCAGCCATCCCGGGGCAAAATACAGATCGGCAAAGATGTGGCCCGTTTGGATAACGTCACCGCCAGCGTCTTCGCCATCGCCGGCGAGACCGACACCTTGGCCATGCCCAACGCGGTGGCCAAGATCCAACAGCACATCCGCTCAAACGACGTCACCTTCCGCGTTGTACCGGGCGGCCACATGGGCATTCTGGCCGGCAGCAAAGCGCCAAAGGCGAGCTGGTTGGAATTGGCGGAGTGGTTGGCGGAGCGGTCGAACTAAAAGCTGTAAAGCGGACGGCAATCACCAGGAATGGAGCGATTGCTGGAACCGCTCTCCCAAAACTGTGCGTAGCCATGGATGGCGAAGCTCAAGCGTCACATGGACGTGCTTGAGCGGGTTTTGGGAGGGCGGTTTCAGCAATTGCGAACTCGGAGCTAGAGATTCTTAATGGTCTCAGGCAATTCCGACAGAGAACCAATCACCGCCGACGGCTCAATCCCCCAGTCCTCGAATACCTTCTCCGCATCCCGCTTAACCCAAACTGCCAGCAACCCAGCCGCCCGCGCCCCGATCACATCCCAGGCATTACTGGACACCAGACACAGCGGCTCGTCCCAGGCCCCGGTCTTGCGCCGGGCGTAAGCGTACACCGCCGGGTCCGGTTTGAAACTCTTCAGATCGTCCACCGACACCAGGTCCTCGAACTGATCGAGCAGGTCATTGTTGCCGAGCACCTTCTCCAGCGCCGGGTAACTGCCGTTGGAAAAGGCAAACAGCGGGTACTGGCCCTTCAGGGCTCGCAACGCCGGCAAGGCATCGTCGAACGCGGGCAACGACAAATACGCCTGCATCAGTTCGTCCTCGCGGTCGGCGCCGAGCTCCAGCTTGTGACTGGCCATGGCAAAGCGCAACGCCTGCCGGGTGCACACACCAAAGTCCTCATAGGCCCGCATCAGGCCCTTGCGAAACGAGAACTCCAATTGCTTCTCCCGCCACAGCGCGGCCACCGCCCCGGCCCTGTCGCCGGCATCCTGCTCCAACAAAGTCGACATACCCATGGGGTCCACCAGGGTGCCGTAGACATCAAATGCCAGTCGCATGGTCATCGTGCTGATCCTCATCCAGTTCGGCCATGGCGGCCGTATGTGTGTTCGATACTCATTGAACGATCACTCAACCCTAGCAGATCTGCCACCCCATGCATCAGCACCGTGACCGCCGCCATCCTGTCCACCTGGCCTGGGCCCTACCCGGGCTCGCCGCCCTGGTGCTGCTGATTACGGCCTGCTCTGCGCCCAAGGCACTCTATACTCCCAGTCCCGAAACCCTGGATGCCGCCCCGTTCGACAGCTTCGACCAGTACCGCAGCCGGGTGGAAAGGCATCTCGAGCGTCACCTGGTGGCGGTGGACGGATTTCCCAGGTCACAACAGATTGCCTGGAACCTGCCGTTCCGCGTCACGGCGGCCGAGCATTGCCCCGCCGAGGCGAGCACCGGGGTGTTGCTGGTCCATGGCCTGAGCGATTCGCCGTTCGTGTTCCGGGACCTGGCCCACTCCCTGGCCGAACGCTGCATCGAAGTGCGCACCCTGCTACTGCAGGGCCACGGTACCCGTCCTGGCGATATGATCACCGCCGACGCCGCCGTCTGGCGCCAGCAGGTCCGGATGCACTTTGACGCCTTGGCCAAGGACGTGGACCGGGCCTTCATCGGCGGTTTCTCCCTCGGCGGCGCCCTGGCCACCGAATACGCCCTGGCCGACGAGGGCCCAAGACCGGCGGGCGTCATTGCCCTGGCCCCGGCCTGGCAGTTGAACGGCTTGCGGCATTACCT
>JBPEXK010000228.1:0-3857 GCA_052031745.1 Marinobacter sp.
ACCGAGGTCACGTTGAACAGCGTTGAGGCGTAATTGTGCAGCGGATCGAACGGTACCGGTGACACCGCCCACCGGTACAAGGTCAGCACCGCCGGAATGATCAACAGAATGGTCAGCAGCAGCCGAACCTGCTGGTCCCGAAACAGCACCCCGTGCTGGCCATGCATTTCCCGCACAAACAGGAAGAACGGCAGGCTGCCCAGGATCATGAACAGGGTGGCTTCCATCAGGATCAGATCGCTGAACTTGCCCATGGACATGTCGGAGGTGGAGAACCCACCGGTGGCGATGCTGGTGAGGCCATGATTAAAGGCATCAAACAGGGTCATGCCGGACACCCAGTAGGTCAGCACCGCCACGATCGAGAAAAACACGTAAACCAGCAACAGGCCGCGGCTGAGGGTTTTCATCCGGGGCAGGGCCTTGTCCGTCCATTCCGAGGATTCGGTGGCGAACAGCCGCATGCCGCCCACGCGCAGGAACGGCAATACCGCGACGAACATGCCGATGATGCCGATGCCGCCGATCCATTGAAGGATGGAGCGCCACAGCAACAGATCCCGATCCATGGTGTCCAAACCACTGAGCACCGTGGCGCCGGTGGTGGTTATGCCCGAAGTAGCTTCAAAAAACGCGTCCGGGGCCGAGATGTTTGCGTTACTCAGATAGAAAGGCAGGGCGGAGCACAGGGTGAGGATGAACCAACTCGAGACCGTGAGCACAAACATATAGCGGGGCTTGAGGTCCCGTGGCTGCCGATAGGTAGACACGATGCCCAGCACTCCCAGTGCGCAGACAATACTGGCCGATTCCGCAAACGCAGAGGCGTTCGGAGCGACAGAACCGGCCAGAAAAATGACCGGTAACGTCATGAAAATGCTCAAAAGCACAAACATGACACTGACGATGAAGATTACGGGGTAGAGGTTTCTCAAAGAATGCTCAGGCCAGCTGAAACAAGAGTCGGCGTCAGAATACCTGTGGGTGCCCGCATCCGCAAGAAATCCGCGGCACATCAGGGCGATGGAGAACTCATTAAATCACTGTAAAGAAGGGGTAAATGGGGACCTTCCTGCTGGCATTGCCCGTGCTAATGGTGCACCGTTAGGTGCGAGCCACCTATTCGCTCAACAAGGAGAATAACCAATGACTTACTCACGTTCCGTTGCTTTTGTCCTTGCTTCCGGCCTGTTCGCGACCGGTGCCGCCCACGCCCAGGATATGTACAAATCCGGCATGGGAGGCGTCTATACCGGCCTTAACTACACCTTCATGAGCCTGGACGCCGGCTCCGAAGATGCCGACGTGGGCACACTCTCGGCCAAGGCCGGGGTGATGGCTACGCCGTTCCTGGGCTTCGAAGCCCGTGCCGGCTTTGGCGTGGATGATGACCGTATCGGCGGTGTCGACTTCTCGGTCGACAATTTCTTCGGCGGTTACGCCACGTTCAACATTGCCAACGAGTCTCCGGTGACTCCGTACGCCGTGCTTGGTTTTACCCGGGTTGAAGTCGAGGCCGAAGGGCCATTTGGCGGCACCGCCGAGGAGGATGACAGCGATGTCTCCTACGGTGTGGGTGTGAATATGGAATTCGCCCAGAACCTGTCTGGCAACCTGGAATACATGCGTTACTATGATGACGATGACACCACCGTAGACGGCCTTGGGGTTGGGCTGCAGTTCAACTTCTAACGCCGGTAATCGCCAGGAGCATGCTTGAATCACCTTGCCCACGTTTTCCTCGCACCGGACTCACCCGAGGCCAGAGTGGGCAGCATTCTTGGCGATTTCACCCGGGGACTTGACGTCTCCCGGCTGCCCGGCCCGGTGCAACTGGGCGTACGCCATCACTGGGCCGTGGACAGCTTCACCGATCAACACCCCGAGGTGCTTGCCAGCAAGGCGCTGTTTTCCCGACAACGGCGACGCTTCGCCGGGGTCGCCCTGGACATTCTCTACGATCACTATCTGTTAAGGCACTGGCAACGTTTCAGCCAGATCGATCGTGATATCTTTGTCGACCGCATCTACACTGAACTTCAATGCTACGAGCACCTGATGCCGGAGAAGATGGCCAGGGTGACTCGCCGAATGGTGGAACACGACTGGTTCGGTGCCTACCAGGACCTGGCCAACATTGGCTACGCCCTGGATCGAGTGGCCGGCCGCATCAGGTTCGCCAATCGCTTCACTGGAATGATTGAGGAAATCCGGGCAAATGAAGTAGAACTGGAACAGCGTTTCCTGAAATTTTTCCCAGATTTACAATCTTTTGCAGGAGATTTTGAATGAAACTAATCACGTCACTGGCACTCGCACTTTCCCTCGCTGTCCCCACCAGCGCCGCACTCGCGGGAGCCGGAGAGGCCGGGCAGGACAAGGAGCCCGTTCCCGAGACCATGGGCTTTGTTGAATGGCTGGTAATGACCGATACCAACGTGCGCCTCAAAGCCCGCCTGGATACCGGCGCCAAGACGTCCTCGCTGCACGCGGTTAATGTCGAGGAGTTTAAAAAGGGCGAAGAAAGGTGGGTGAAGTTTCAATTGCCCCTGGGCGATCATGAAGACCAGCCCAGCGAGGGTGAGCTGGACCATGAGGACGTGGTTCTTGAGTTCGAGCGCCCGGTTTACCGCACGGTGCTGATCAAACGCAAGAGTGCGCCTTCCCAGCGCCGCTACGTGGTGAAAATGGACTTCTGCATCGCCGGCACCACCCACGAAACCCAGTTTTCCCTGACCGACCGCGGCAACTTCAAGTATCCAGTGCTGCTGGGCCGCCGCTTCATGCGGGATGACAACATTCTGATTGATTCAGCGGATAGCTTTATCGCCCAGCGAGACTGCGAATACGCCACGCTGGAAGAAATCGCCGCCCAAGTGGACGACTGAACCAACACCCGCCTAACAGGGAACCGAAGGGAGCGTCATCCTGCGGCGCTCCTTTCCGTTCGGCTTGGGACCGAACTCCTTCTGATCCAGGGACTCCAGGATCGTATCCAACTCCTGTCCAATCAACGTGGCATTGCGAATGATCGCCAGCTTGGGCCAGGTGTTGCGCTTGCCTGCCAACACCAACTTCTCGATTTCCTCTTCATTGCGATAGCTGAACAGCACGTTTCGCCACTGGAAGTTCTTTTTCTCCAGAATGATGTTCACATCGCCGGTGTAGCTCTGATTAAGGATGCCGTGGGCCATCAGCACAGCGGGGCTCATAAACGAAACGCCAACACGGGTCAGGTACCGCTCCAGACTGCTGAGCAGATCGGTGGCGGCGTCCGTCAGCATTACGTTGGCAGCCTGCCGCATGCGCCGGCGCCCGCGCAGCTTGGGATCGTCGACAAACGGCACAGCCAGCGGATTGATCATGCTGACGATGTAGTGGTTCACTCCAAACAGCCGCGAGAGGCGTTTGGCCGGCAGGTCCTGGGCGACAGAGCCGTCTACCCACTTCCTCGACGGCAAATAAGGCTTGGGTTTGCCATTGGCGCTGCGGGCATACAGGGTCACCGGAGGCACCACGCCGGGCACGCTGCCGCTGGCATCCATAGCCGAGCGAATGTAAACGTTCGGGGATGTGATGGCGTTCATCAGGCGGGAATTTTGGTGCTTTTCCGCGGGCGCTATTGAGATGTTGATGTAGCGCCCGGTGTGCTCGTAGGCCTCCTGGAAGGTCATGTCGTTGGCAATGCCGTCCATCGCGGACTGTTTGATGGTCAGGGGCGAAACCCCAGGCTCCATCCCTGCCAGCACCTTCAGGGGGTTCAGGTGAATCGGCATGTTGTAACGGAAGGATTCGATGGCGCCCGCTTTCAGCTCGTCATCGGTGTGCATGGCCAGGAGCGCCGACACCCAGGCACC
>JBPEXK010000229.1:0-6870 GCA_052031745.1 Marinobacter sp.
GTGACGTCGCCGAAGAGCTGGACCGGCTCGATGCCCATGTCGGCGAGGTATCCGATACTCTCAAGAGCGATGACGCCATCGGCCGCCGGCTTGACTTCCTGATGCAGGAGCTGAACCGGGAAGCCAACACCCTGAGCAGCAAGAGCATCGATGCCCGGGTAACCCGAGCGGCGGTGGATCTGAAAGTGCTGATCGAGCAGATGCGGGAACAGGTGCAGAACCTGGAGTGACGTGCGGAGCCAGGGCGAAAACCGTATAATTCGCGCTTTTCCGGGTGCTGCCGGGTGCTGGCGGGCCTTTGAATACATGCTGGTTGGAGTTGTTAGTTCATGAGCCAGAACGTTGAACAGGGAACGCTGTACGTCATTTCTGCCCCGTCCGGTGCCGGAAAGACCAGCCTGGTGGCCGCCATGTTGGCCAATGATGAGCGGCTGGGCGTGTCGATCTCCCATACCACCCGGCCGATGCGCCAGGGCGAGCAGAATGGTGTGAACTACCATTTTGTCGGTCGGGACGACTTCGAGGCGATGATTGCCCGAGGGGATTTTCTGGAGCACGCCGATGTCTTCGGCAACTACTACGGCACCTCCCAGGTCTGGGTGCGCGAGACCCTGGCCAAGGGCCAGGACGTGATCCTGGAGATTGATTGGCAGGGCGCTGAACAGGTGCGCCGGTTGATTCCCGAATGCGTGGGCATCTTCATTGTGCCGCCTTCGTCGGAGGTGCTCCGTGAGCGTCTGGTCGGGCGCGGAACCGATGCCCCTGAGGTGGTGGAGCGGCGCCTGGCGGAGGCCCGGGAAGAATGCCAGCACGCCCTGGAATTCGACTACCTGGTGGTAAACGATCAGTTCGAAGAGGCGCTGGCGGATCTACTGGCGATTGTCCGTAGCCAGCGGGCGCGAATCGGTGTCCAGCAGGTGCGCCACAGTGAGCTGCTGAGCCAGTTGTGTCAGTAGATTTGCAGTGTTGTCCGCTGTATACAAATTGAACCGGGGCCAGTAAACTACGCGGTCTGCTGAATCAGTCATTTTATTTTCGGGGAAGTTATGGCACGAGTTACCGTTGAAGATTGTCTGGAAAACGTTGATAACCGCTTCCAGTTGGTGATGCTGGCTACCAAGCGTGCCCGTGCGCTGTCGACCAAAGGTGCGGAGCCGATGGTGGCTGAAGAGAACGACAAGCCCACCGTTATCGCCCTGCGCGAGATCGCCGAAGGCAAGGTTAGTCGCGACCTGCTGCAGGAAGACGACGACGAGTAACCAGGGCGCGGGTACAAGTACGTACCCGGACCCAGGAAGCATTGAAATCTGCCCCGGCGCTTTTATAGTGTGTCTATAGAAGAACGTTGTTGGCAGGATCAGGAAGGACCCGGATGCGAGCATTCGGGTTTTTTTGTCCCTGTCTTTTGTGATGATACGGAGGCGCGGTGTCGGCAGAGGCTACGGTTGAAGGTCTGGCGAAAGAGCTCAGCACCTATCTGGATACCAATCGCATCAATCAGGTGCGACGGGCCTACTATTACGCCGAGCAGGCCCACGAAGGCCAGATGCGCAAAAGCGGCGACCGTTACATTACCCACCCGCTCGCGGTTGCCCACATACTCGCCGATTTGAGGTTGGACCATCAGAGCCTGATGGCCGCCATGCTGCACGATGTCATTGAAGACACTGGTATTCCCAAGGATGCCCTGGCCGAACAGTTCGGCGAAGATGTGGCCGAGCTGGTGGACGGCGTCAGTAAACTGACTCAGATCGAATTCCGCTCCCGCGCCGAAGCCCAGGCCGAAAACTTCCAGAAGATGACCCTGGCCATGGCCCGGGATATCCGGGTGATCCTGGTCAAGCTGGCCGACCGGCTCCACAACATGCGTACTCTGGGGCCCATGCCCTATGAGAAACGCCAGCGCATCGCCACCGAAACCCTGGATATCTACGCGCCCATCGCCAACCGCCTGGGCATGCACTCCATCTGCACCGAGCTGGAGGACCTGGGTTTTTCCTCGCTTTATCCGATGCGCTCCAAGTACATCTCCAAGGCGGTGGAAAAGCTGCGCGGCAGTCACCGGGAAATCATCGAGGAGATTCGGGGCAAGCTGCAGGAAAAACTGGAAGAGCGGGGCTTGCCCGGGCGTATCCTGGGCCGGGAAAAGCACCTGAACAGCATCTACAACAAGATGAAGTTCAAGCAGAAGTCCTTCCATGAAATCATGGATGTGTACGCCTTCCGCATCATCACCGACACCGAGGACGACTGCTACCGCATCCTGGGTGCCGTGCATAGCCTCTACAAGCCGCTGCCGGGCCGGTTCAAGGACTACATCGCCATGCCCAAGGCCAACGGCTACCAGTCCCTGCACACCACCCTGTTCGGCATGCACGTGAACATCGAGATCCAGATCCGCACCGAGGAGATGGAGCACATCGCCAACAACGGTATCGCCGCTCACTGGATGTACAAGAGCGAGCCGAGCAGCGTATCCACGGCCAACCAGGCCCGGGTCGACCGCTGGGTGAAAGGTCTGATGGAGATGCGTGAACGGGCCGATGACTCCCTGGAGTTCATTGAGCACGTGAAGGTCGACCTGTTCCCGGATGAGATCTACGTGTTCACACCGAAGGGCAAGATCATGGAGTTGCCCAGCGGGGCAACGCCGGTGGACTTTGCCTACGCCATTCACACCGACATCGGCAATGCCACCGTGGCCTGCCGGATCAACCGCAACCTGAGTTCCCTGAGCCAGCCGCTGCAGAGTGGCCAGACCGTGGAGGTCATCACCGCACCGGGCGCCCGGCCAAACCCGGCCTGGCTCAGCTTTGTGGTCACCGGTAAGGCTCGCAGCAGCATTCGCCATGTGCTCAAGAGCCAGAAGCGGGCGGAGTCCCTGGATCTCGGCAAGACCCTGCTGAAGCGCTCACTGAAGGGCTTCGGTACCCGTTTGGCCGACATCAGCGAAGTTCAGATTCAGGCGGTGGTGAACCACAATCAGGTCAACAGTCTGGACGACCTGATCAGCGACATTGGCCTGGGCAACCGCATGGCCTACCTGGTGGCCCGACAGCTGGTCACCGGTGCGGAAGCCGCCGGGGTGGTGGACGCCGGGGAAGAAGTGCGCGGCACCGGCGAGCACAGCCCGGTCACCATTCGTGGCACCGAGGGCCTGCTGGTGCGCTTCGCCAGCTGCTGCAAGCCGATTCCGGGCGACCCGGTGGTGGGCCTGATGGATTCCGGTAAGGGCATGGTGATCCACAGCGATACCTGCTCGCGCCTGCCGGAAGACGATGAGGGCCGGGCCCGATTGACCCATCTGAAATGGGCCAAGGACATCACCGACGAATTCTCGGTGGAGTTGCGGGTCGAGCTCGAGCGCCAGCGTGGCGTCATCGCCGAAGTCGCCAACGCCGTGGCCATGGCGGACGGCAACGTCGAGCGCATCAACGTTGAGGAACAGAACGCCAAGTTCAGTATTGTCAGCCTGGTGCTGCATGTGAATGGCCGTCGGCATCTGGCGCGGGTCATGCGCCGGGTCCGGAACATCCGCGCGGTCACCCACATCAGCCGGGTCCGGCACTGACCGGCCTAGCCGAAAGGTTGGTTGACAGGGCCGGCGCCCAGAGGTGAGGATTGGCGTTTTGGAAGAGAGGATTACCCAAGTCATGACCAACAAATCCGTTATCCAGACCGAAAACGCGCCGCAGGCGATTGGCACTTACTCCCAGGCTGTGAAAGCCGGTGACACGGTGTACCTGTCTGGCCAGATTCCGCTGGTGCCGGAAACCATGGAAGTGGTGGCCGGCGATTTTGCCGCCAAGACCCGGCAGGTGTTCGAGAATCTGAAGGCGGTCTGCGAAGCGGCCGGTGGTGAGCTCAAGGACATCGTGAAGCTCAACATCTACATGACCGATCTGGAGAACTTCGCCACCGTCAACGAAATCATGGCGACCTATTTTGAAGAGCCGTATCCGGCGCGCGCCGCCGTTGGTGTGGCAGCATTGCCGAAGGGCGTGCCCATCGAGATGGAAGCGGTCATGGTGCTGACCTGATCGGCGTGACAACGAGCTGACATCGTAGAAAAAGGCGGCCAAGGCCGCCTTTTTTTGTGGCTGCTATTCAGCGGTTGGCAATCATGGCCCGGTAACCGCTGCGAAAATCCGGATACTGGAGCCGGAACCCGGTTGCCAGCAGCCGCTGGTTGCTGCAGCGTTTGCTGCCGGCGCGGCCACCGGTGCGGGCGTCCGCCACCGGATCGGCGCAGTCCACCTGCGACTGTACCCACTCAACCACCTCATCCAGGCGGGCCGGCTCACTGTCGCTGGCCAGGTACAAAGGCGCCAGGGTGTCGCCGGCCAGGGCTTTCAGTACCAGGTGTTGCACCGCAGCAGCGGCGTCGTCCTCGTGAATGCGATTGGTGAAGGGGGCCGGCTTCTGCGGGTTCATCCGGCCGCTGATCACCTCTTCCAGAAAGCGCTGCCGGGTGGGGCCGTAGATGCCGCTGAAGCGGACCACGGTCGCCGGATGACCGCTGTTCAGTGCCGTCTGCTCGCCGGCCAGAATCGCTTCGCCGCTGAAGCGCTTGGGTTGGGCCGGGCTGGTTTCGTCGACCCAGCTGTCGTCATCCTGGGCGTACACGCTGGTACTGCTGACGAACACCAGGCGCTTGAGTGGATGGCCTTTGACCACTGCCAGCAGGTTGTCCAGCCCGGTGACGTAGGCGTCCCGGTAACCCTGCTCGTCGTAGCTGGCCGGGGTCAGGCAATACACGATCGCGTCGAGCTCGCCCGGAACCGCCGCCCGAAGGCTGTCCGGTGCCATCAAGTCTGCCTTCACGCCCTCGATGCCCGCGGGCACCTGATCCGGATTTCGGCGCAGGCCGAATACTTTCGCCGACTGGCTGAGCCGGCTGGCAATGGCGCCGCCGAGTTTGCCGCAGCCGGCCACCAGGATCCGGGGCGTGCTGGTGCGTTCAGTCATTGCCATAGCCAATCTCAATCCTTATGCTGGAAACCATAAATAAGTGAACCTTTGCCCGCATTCTTCTGACCGGAGTTCACCATGACTCTCACCGAGTTACGATACGTCGTTACGCTTGCCCGTGAAAGGCATTTTGGCCGTGCTGCCGAGCGCTGCCACGTCAGCCAGCCGACCCTGAGTGTGGCCGTCAAGAAACTGGAAGACGAACTGGGCATTCCCCTGTTCGAGCGCAGCAAGAGCAGCATTCGGGTCACGGAGACGGGGCATCGGATCATCGAACAGGCGCAGCGGGTGCTGGACCAGGTCGGGGTGATCAAGGACATGGCCCAGGACGGCAAGAACCAGCTCAATTCGCCGCTGAAAGTGGGGGCCATCTACACCATCGGGCCCTACCTGTTCCCCCATCTGTTGCCGGAGCTGCGCCGGGCCGCCCCGGAAATGCCGCTCTACATCGAAGAGAATTACACCGCCACTCTGCGTCAGAAGCTGCGTCAATCTGAGCTGGATGCGATCATCATCGCGCTGCCGTTCGAGGAGCCCGAGGTTTTGACCCTGCCGCTGTACGACGAGCCGTTCGTGGTGCTGCTGCCGGCGGAACATCCTTTGGCCAAGAAGGAACAGCTGACCGCGGAAGAGCTGGCCAAGGAACAGTTGCTGCTGCTTGGGCCTGGCCATTGTTTCCGAGATCAGGTGCTGGAGTCCTGTCCGCCCCTGGTGGACGCGGTCACCCGTCGGGTCGACACCGAATCGCCGGCGCTGGTGACCGAAGGCAGCTCTCTGGAGACCATCCGCCATATGGTGGCGTCTGGCTTGGGGATCACGGTGCTGCCGTTGTCCGCGGCCACCGCGATGCAATACCACGAAGACATCCTGGCGGTCCGGCGCTTTGCCCCGCCGGTGCCTTTCCGTACCGTGGCGCTGGCCTGGCGGGTCACCTTCCCTCGGCCCAAGGCCATCGACATGCTGTCGCTGGCGGCGAGCCAGTGCCGGGTGATCGAGAAGGCGAAAACCGACACGCCGGCCGTTGCCGAGAGCGTCTGAGCCCGGCATGACGTCCCTGGACGACATACCGGTCACCCAGCTCAAGGGCGTCGGCAAGGCCCTGGCGGACAAACTGGGCAAGCTTGGGATCTCGTCCCTGCAGGACCTGCTGTTTCATTTGCCGCACCGGTACGAGGACCGTACCCGGGTGGTCGCCCTGGGCAACCTCAGGATTGGCGACGTGGTGGTGGTGGAAGGCGAAGTGGTTAAGGCCGACCTGGTGTTTGGCCGGCGTCGGAGCCTGCAGGTCACCCTCAAGGACAGCAGTGGCTTTCTGGTGATGCGGTTTTTCCACTTCAACGCCGCCCAGAAAAACCAGCTCACCGAAGGCACCCGGGTGCGTTGCTTCGGCGAGGTGCGACCGGGGCGCGCCGGCTATGAGTTCTACCACCCGGAATACCAGGTCAACCCGCCGCCCATGCCGGCCGAAGGCCAGGCCACGCTGACGCCGGTCTACCCGCTGACTGAGGGTATCCAGCAGCCCCGGGTGCGGGCGCTGTGCCAGCAGGCGCTGGCCTACCTGCAGCGCTATCCCATTCGTGACTGGCTGCCTTCGCCATTGCTCGCAGACTATCAGCTCCCTGGCATCACCGAAGCGGTGCAGCTGGTGCACTCGCCTCCGGCCGACGCCCCGGTGCATCTGCTGATGGAGGGCCGGCACCCGGCCCAGCAGCGGTTGGTGATGGAAGAGCTACTAGCGCACCAGCTCAGCCTGCTTCAGGTCCGCGAACAGATCCAGGCCCGCGAAGCCCTGCCGTTGTTGCCCAGCGGGGATTTGCCCGAGCGCTTCCTGGACTCCCTGCCATTCAAGCTTACCGGCGCCCAGCGTCACGTCATGACCGACATCCGCCAGGATCTCAG
>JBPEXK010000230.1:0-3118 GCA_052031745.1 Marinobacter sp.
GGCTCCCGCGCCCCAAACAATCCAGCGTAGGCAGCCGAGGCGGAAACGCCCGGTTGCATGAGGTCTGTTCCCAGTTTTCGCCAGAGTTCTTTCAGCATGGTCTGTCGTCCGTTTGCGATCCTGTTGTCGTCCCAGGCGGCGTTAATAAAACGTAATACCTAAAGACAAAAGGATATTTCATCCTTTTAGACGATATTACGGGGCGCGTCTATAAACAGATGCACCCGTGTCCCGGATTTGCCAAGCAGTCGAGATCTCAGCAGTGATCCATGGTCACTCCCACGCTCAGGTGCGAAAAAGGTTCCAGGGATAAGGTAGACTGTGTGCGCTGATTCACAGTCTGACGCAAAGATTTTCACAGTAGATACAGGAGTGCATGCAGTGCCGGAAGCTGTCACCGAGTTGATGATGTCCAGTCCTGACCTGATGGCCGGCTGGATGGTGGTTTTGGCAATAGGCGTGTGTGTTCTGGCGGCGCTGTATGTCCGCAGTACCAGCTCCGTGCGGGCGCTGAACGCGGAGCTGGAAGGCCAGCAGGCGGCCCGTGTCGAGGCCGAGCAGGCACTTCAGTTGGCGCACCACGAACAGGCCATGGAACGACAGCAGGCGGAACACTTGCAGCAGGCGCTGGAGGAACAGAAAGCAAGGGTTGGCAAGCACGAGCAGGATCTGGAGCAGTGGCGCCAGCGGGCGTCGGGGCTGGAAAACCGGGTGGCGGCCCTGGAGTCGGATCTGGAAGGCAGGAAAAACCGCATCGGCCAACTGGAGCAGGAGCGCCAGAGCCAGCAGCAGCGCTCCGAGGAGCTCGCCAGGGACCTGCACGACGCCCAGGTGGCGTTGCGCGAGCAGGAGGTGACCTTGGACAAGGAGCGGCGGGCGACGGCGGAAAAGCTGGAGCTGCTTGAGCGTAACCGCGACACCTTGAAGCAGGAATTTGAGAACCTGGCCAACAAGATTTTCGAGCAGAAGAGCGAGCGCTTCAGTCAGCAGACCCGCACCAGCCTCGATACCCTGCTCAACCCGTTCCGGGATCAGCTGCAGGATTTCCGCAAGCGGGTTGAAGACGTCTACACTACAGAGACAAGGGATCGTCAGGCGCTGCGCAGTGAGATCAAGTCGCTGCAGGACCTCAACCGGCAGATTACCGAAGAGGCCTCGAACCTGACGCGGGCGCTTAAGGGCGACAAGAAAATCCAGGGTAACTGGGGTGAGCTGATCCTGGAGCGAGTGCTGGAGAAATCCGGCCTGCGTAAGGGCGTGGAATACGAAACTCAGGGCAGCTACCGGGATGGCGACAATCAGCTGTTGCGGCCGGATGTGGTGGTTTATCTGCCCGACAGCCGGAACCTGATTATCGATTCCAAGGTGTCACTGCTGGCCTATCAGCAGTGGATTACCGAGGAGGACGAGGCGGCGCGGGAAGCGGCCCTGAAACAACACGTCGAGGCGGTGCGTAACCACATTCGCACCCTGAGCGAAAAGGACTACAGCCAGCTCCATGGGCTGCACTCCCCGGATTTCGTGCTGCTGTTCATGCCTATCGAACCGGCGTTCGTGGCGGCATTTCAGCAGGACGAGAACCTTTTCGCAGAAGCCTTCGAGCGAAAGATTATCGTGGTAACACCCACCACGTTGCTGGCCACGCTGCGCACCATTGAGAACATCTGGCGGTACGAGCGACAGAGCCAGAATGCCCGCCGCATTGCCGAGCGGGCCGGCGCGGTGTACGACAAGCTGCGGGTATTTGTCGAAGCCATGGAGCGTCTGGGCGGCCAGCTGCATACCGCCCAGGGCACCTACGACTCGGCCATGAACACCCTGACCCGCGGCCGGGGTAACCTGATCTCCCAGGCCAACCGGTTTGTTGAGCTGGGGGTTCGGGTCAAAAAGGAATTGCCGAAAGGCATCATGGACCAGGCCGAAGTGGATGCCGGCGACGACTCCGATCATGAGGACGCGGAGAGCCACCGGGAACCCGAAGCACAGGCGATTGGCGCGGACAACGAGCAGGAGTAAGTGTCATGGCAGTATCGTATGGAAAAGCCCGCAATCGGGCGCTGGGGCTGGTTCTCGCATCGACGATGCTGGCCAGTCAGGCCTGGGCACTGGCGCCCGAGCATGAGACCCGCCGCCTGATGCTGGCCACCGAAGAAGCGGTGGCAGCCGAGAAATGGGGCGAGGCCGGTGAATACCTGAACCGCCTGCAGCAACTGGAAGGCAGCAAGCCCGCCGATTACTTCTTCTACCGTGGCCGGGTGATGTTCCAGGCTGGACATCTGAACGAAGCCCAATCTGCACTGGAAACCTATGTCACCTCGGCGGGTACCGAGGGCAGTCATTACCAGAAGGCCCTGAAGCTGATAACTTCCGTGGAAAAGGCCCGCAAGGATCGGGCGGTGGCGCCGCAAAACGGCAATGGCGAATCGAGCAAAGTCGCTGTAATCGAGCCGGCCGGCGACCAGCAGCTGGCGTCTTTGCGCCAACTCTATCTGGTGAACTCAGACCAGGAAGCGCTGGCCCTGCACCTCAACAGCCTGCTCGAGGTGGCCGGCTGGCGTAAGGACCAAACCATCGTGCAGGTGGATGAGCCGGCGGACGTGTCGTATCGCATCAGTGCTGAGAACAGTGCTATCAACCTGCAGGAAATGCGCCGGGATGCCGAGGGCCGAATGGTGCGAACTACCGAAACCCTGTCGGTGTACGGCGTAAATCCGCAAGTGGAATGGGCCTGCGAGGCGGCGACCACCACCTGCTGGGTGTACGACCCCCGGGACGGCTCGCGGATGCTGCAACTGGCCCTGGACCGGGAGCAAACCCGCGAGATTGCCCGCACCTTTGGGCGACTGATCCGCAACCTCCAGCAGCCGGCTGGGTCCTAAGCGGCCTTACTCCGACAAAGTGCCCCGTTCACCCTCCCGGTAGGCGCCGGGAGTAACGCCTGTCCACTTCTTGAAGGCCCGGTGAAAGGTGGACGGCTCGGTGAAGCCAACCTTGCTGGCAATGTCGTTGATTGGCAGATCCGGTCGGCCCAAGTAGTAGATGGCCATGTCCCGCCGCAACAGATCTTTGATTTCCTGAAATGACGTGTTTTCCTGCTTCAGCCGCCGACGCAGAGTTT
>JBPEXK010000231.1:0-22630 GCA_052031745.1 Marinobacter sp.
GCGATGATCAGTGCGTGCGGCAACCGGTCTTCCGACCATTGGCTGCGGATGGTGGCCCAGGCACGGTGCTGCCAGGGCATATCGAGTGCGTTATCGCTCAAGACGTTTTCCCGTGGGTGAGTGTCGACGGCGTAGCTGTTTCTTCATGGTCAACAAGAGGCGACGGAGCCGTTTCAGCTCCCGATCCCGCCCCTTGGAATGGCCCTCGCTATAGTAATGGCTGTTCACGCTGCGGGCAAAGAGCCTGGCGGTCTCCGCCACCGCGGGCTCTGCTTCGCCAAGGCGGGCCGCAAGCATACTGGGGGTTTCTCCGCCTCGAACCGGCACGCCAGACCTGGAACACAGTTGATGCCAGGCGCCGACCAACCGGCGAAACGCATCCTGGGGTTCACTCCGCCGCATTTGCAGGGCCGACCACAGAGCGGCCACCATCAACGCCGCGCCAATAATGCCGGCGGTAAGGTAACCCAGCTCCCGCAAACCGAAGCCGCCCGGCAACCGGGACATCAGATCCATCTGGCTCTGCCCCTGATAGCCGACCACCCAGCGCTGCCACTGGTAGTTGATGCGATCGAGCTGCAGGCTGGCCCACCGTACCAGGGCGACATTACCGTAACGGTGCGGCGACGCCCACTCGTTTTCCAGAAACGAACCCTCCTCGGCCACGGCATCGCGCAAGCCGGATTCGATTCGGTTTGGCGCAATGGCAGCGGTGGGATCGATCCGAACCCAGCCCCGGCCGTTAATCCAGGCTTCAACCCAGACGTGGGCGTCATATTGACGTACGATCAGGTAGTCGCCGCCGGCGCCGGGCTGGCCACCCTGATAGCCCACCACCACCCGGGCCGGGATACCGGCGGCGCGAAGCATAAAGGTGGTGGCGCCGGCGTAGTGGGCACAAAAGCCCCGCCGCGCCTCGAACATCAGGGTATCTATACCGTCCTGGCCCATTTGCGGTGGACGCAAGGTGTAGTAGTAAGGCTCCTGCCGGAATTTGGTCAGCAGCGCCTGGATCAGTTCCGCGTCAGTCATCCGCAGGCTCATGGAACGGGCGAGCTGACGGGCCCGCGGGTTGCCCGTTGCCGGTAATTGCAGGAAGCGCCGGCGCTGCTCATAAGGCAGAATTTCTGAAACTTTGCTGCCGGGGGGTTCGAAAGCAAGCCGGTAGCGAACCGAGGTGTCTGCCGGGCGCCGAAACCGGAACAGGTCCTCCGATTCTTCCCGGACATTGTCAGAAGCCGCTCTGGAATTCGCCAGGGCGAAGGCCCAGCGCTGGTCCGTGGGCTCCATCAGTACATCGTACTCATCGGCCGCCAGCTCACCCACGCCACCGTCCATGGCAACCCGGCCGGGACGTTGGAATACGGCCTTCTGGCCCTGGCGCCAGGTTTCACCGTCGAGGTAATCGAGTATCAGCCCCCGCCAATAACGGTCCGGATGGGCAGGCATCTCGCCACCAAAGGTGACCCGAAACGCCCGCTTACTGCTCTGAGCCAGGTTCGAGATATCGCCAGGACGCATGGTGTCACTGATGCCGGTCCGGGCCTCACCGGACACCAGTGGCACGCTCCACAACGGCGCCATGCGTGGAAAAAAGACGAACAGCAGAACCACGATGGGCAAGGTTTTCAGTGCCATCCAGCCCAGTCGCCGCCAACCTGCTTTGACATTGCCCGGTAGATCCGGCGCGTTGATGATCTGCAGGCCAACCAACAGCAGCGCCACCGCCAGCAGATTGACCGCGCTCCAGTGAATCTCCTGATGGAACAGGAAGTTCACCGCCACCAGATAGACCAGGATGAAAAACAGCACGTAAAAGTCGCGCACGGTACGGGTTTCGAGCCACTTCAAACCCACCGCAAGGACAAAGAAGGAGGCCGCCGAATCGACCGTAAAACGGCCTTGAACCGTGGAAATGTACACCGCCACAAGCGCCAGCATGATCCCGGTGCGCAGCCAGCGACTGGGCAGACGCACCCGACCGGATTGGGCCAGCCCCCGCCAGATAGCGAGACCGAGACAGGCGGCCACCAACCAGACCGGTAACCGGTCCAGCTGCGGGGTTAAAAGCAGGGCAAAACTTCCAAACAGCCACAACAAGGCCCGCGAGGGCAGTCCGGTGGCCGCCATGGATTCAGCGCTGTCCGAGAACGCCGTCATGCTCGCCCTCCCGCTGCACCGGCCGCCTCGCTCCTGGCTCCCTGGCGGGTTCCGTGGCGCTCAGTGCCCTCATCCCGGGGCCGCTCTTCACCCCATACCGCGAGCACTCGCAGGCATCGGTTCGCGTGCCCCGGCCCAGCATCCGGTTCAATCACCTGGCCGGGCAACCTCAAGCCAAAACGCGCGCCGGTTCGAGCCCGCTCTTCCACCAACCAGGCGAGGTAACTCAGCCGCATCTCGTGATCGACCCCAGGGAAGGCATTGAAATCGAGCCAATGAGAACTGCCAGCCTCACCTTCCCAGTCTGCCACCACCATTTGCCGGTTTCTGGCGTAGCGTTTCCACATTACACGCTGGCTCATGTCGCCCTCGCGCCAGGGTCTGAGGTCGGCGTGGTCGTGACCCGCCGCCGGCTTGAGCTGCTGAGTGTCATCACCGCTCTCGACCGCCCCGGCAGTTTCCGGAGCCGCCAGCGGACGGGGAAATACGATGGCCGGCGACGCCGGTCTGATCCAGGACCAGGCCTTCAGAAGCCCAAAAGGAAACCGCGTTTCCACCCGCACGCGCTCGGGGCGCAGGTAACCCCGAAATACCGACGGCACGGGAAGGACCAGATCCTTGGATTGGCCAGCCTCGATGTGTGACGAGCCCAGCACCGAATCCTCACAGGACAAAGTGATCGCGATGGCCCCATCAGGACCTGCGCTGGCCCGGAATCGGAACGGCAGTTCGTCGCCTGCGACACCCTCGCCCGGGTGCACCAGGGTGAGCTGCAAGCCCGCCAGATTCTGATGGGTCTGGTGCATGGCACCGACAAACACGGCGCCGAGCAGAAAGGTGACCAGATAGATCAAACTGTTCTGGTAGTTGATCCCGGTGATCAGCATGATCAGCAGCAGGATGACAAAAACCAGCCCTGCCCCGGTCGGCAGGATGAAGATGTTTTTCTGACTGAACGTTTGGACGTCTGAGCGGGGGATTCTCCGATTGACCCAGCGTTGCCAACGGTTCGATAGCGTATTTTTCATAGTCCCCTTGAGGCGACAAATAGGTTTTGCGGACAGCTTACACCGACAGACCGTCACCTTTACTTAACAATACCCGATTTGTAACGAATCTGATCACAAAGGCAAAAAAGTTCACTTGAATTGGTGTCGGACAACCCGAATACTGATAATTGAGCGTGCGGATAAATACAGCGAAATCAGAGTTGATGTACCCAAACCATCGTCGCAGGGGACCGATTATGAGAACACTGACATTGCTTGCCGCTGCTGTTGCCGGCCTTTCAGTCGCCTTGCCGGTGTCAGCGGGCGTCCAGGCCCTGACTTCAGACGAGATGGTTGAAACGTACGTAAAGGACTCGGCCGTTATCATCGTCCCAAAGAAGCAGCAAAAGTCTGAAGCCGACCGTCAACGCATCATTCGAGCACTGACCATCTCCCCTGGGGAACCGGTTCTGACCGAAGCCGAAGAGGAAGCCTATCGCGAGGCATTGCAACGCTATCTGGACGAAGGCCGAAAGGACGCTCTGGAAAACGCCGAGGAGGAGTTTGTACGGCGCGCGCTCCTGTTCCCGCAGGAGGAGCTGGCACGAGTCCAGCCACCGGCGGACTTCACGCCCAACATCCCACCGCTGATTTTTGGCCAGCAACCGGTCATTCCGGATGAACCGTTTACCCAGACCTTCCTCAACGACCAACTGGGTATTGGATTCGACGGCCAGAACGTGAACTTTTCCATCGGCAACCCACCAGGTATCAATCAGATTCGGGTACCGCAAGCCATTAACGAAGGCCCGGTCACTCTGACGCCCAGGGCGGGCGGCGGCTTTGATCTTTCGATCGCGGTACCGGGCCAATAAGTAGAACTGATAGGGTTTAATCGAGAGAAGTAACGACGGGGTGGCGAGCCGGAGCAATCCGGGGTCGCCGCCGGTGATCAGTGGTTGAAGGTGAGAACCGTATCGCTGACGCGGACGTTATCCAGGGTGACAGCGCCCAACCCTACCCCACCAATGGAAAGATTCTTCATGCCGATGTCGGCGGCAAAATTGTGAACCTCAAAGGTGACGGTTTCGCGCCCAATTCCTGACTCTGCGGCGGAAAGCGGGCGAAAGGTGTAGTCCAGTACCGCAAAGTCTGCCGCTTCCATGCCCCTGACGTAACCCTCTTGGATGCCAACCGTATCGGCACGGGCGTCGGTAGCAAGATTCTGGATGGTGAATTCGGTGTAGATGCTGACGCCTTGAGAACTGCCATCAGCGGCCGGCGGATTTACCCGTCGACGTATTTCCTTCAGAAAGCCCCACGCCTCGACATTGGCAAACAACAACGTCCGATTTGCGCTCGCGCTCTCCAATTCAACGCTGTCGGCTCTGAAGCCCCAGTCAATTGGGTCCAGGGCTCCGGGCTGCCAGCGAACCTCCATGACGCCGTCGGCATCAATATCGAAGGTCATTCTGGCGTCATCGAAATTGACACCGTAGCCACCGGCAAGGCCGGCTTGGGTGACGCCTGCGCCGCCCATGGTAATGCCATCCACCTGATAGGCGCCGGCATTTTCGAATTTGAACTGGCTCAATGTGGTTTGGCCAGAGTAATCGACGGTCAGTCCTGCCTGGGCTACGACACCAGATAACTCGTCATCGGCGACGGGTTTCAGGTCAGCCAATACGCCGCCGGAACTTGTTACCAGAGTGGCTAGAATGCCAAACCTTAACAGTGAAACCATGTCACCTCCGGACCGACAGATGGCGGGATCGCCAGAAACATGTCTGAATTGCAGAACAACCGCTAAAGGAATGCTAAAACGACGCCCTCACCGAGGGCGTCGCTCATCTTCTCACCAAGGCAAAGCTTAGTGACCGTAGATGACCATGTCGGCGCGAACGGCCAGGTCGGTCATGTACACGTTACCGATGTTCTCAGCACCACCAGTGTTGATGTTCAACAGGTCGAGGTCGCCAGAGAAGTCCTGAACGTTTACACGCAGGGCATCGATAGTAGCAGCGCCAGTGTTGTAGCCTTCAGCAACGCTGACGTCTACCTGGGCGTGAGCAAAGCTAACCGGGCCAGCAGAAACGGTCGCACCGCGACGGTTGTGCAGTTCGAAGTCCAGGCTGGTGCCGATGAACGGCATGGTCAGGTTACCGTTGGCGTTGAAGTAAGCATTGATGTTCATGTTGTTGCTTTCTTCGTTGATCAGGATGTCGATCGGGCCCAACAGACCGTCGATGCTCAGGTTAGAGACCAGAACGGTACCGGCGTCGCCAGCAGAGTTCAGGTTACCAACAGAGCCAGCAGACTTGGCCAGGGCGATCTCGCCGATGGACAGGTTGAAGTCAACCGGGGTACCGCTCTGTGAACGCAGGGCGATTACCAGGTCACCGTCGGTGACGGCCTGAGCAGTTTCGTTAGCACCGCTTACGTCGAAGCCAGCGCCAGCCAGGTAGGTTGCACCCAGAGCAGGAACGCCCAGGTCGGTACCGTCACCGGCAACGTCGATGGTCAGACGGATATCGTCAAGGTCAGTGCCGCCCTGACCGGCCAGAGTTACGCCGGAGAACGCCAGGAAGCCCTGGTCCTGGTAAGCGATTTCGCCGATGGACACGTTGGCAGTCAGGTCGATGGTGATACCGTTCTGACCGGTTACGGCACCCATGGTGGCGTCGTTGAGGGCTTGCATTTCCGCGTTAGCGGCAAAAGGAGCTGCGGCAACGGCCGTTACCAGAGCGATTTTCTTCAGGCCTTTCATACTAGATCTCCTAGAATTTTATTTTTTTCTTAAGCAGCCATTTCCTCTGGCTGCGAGATCAGTCTGTCAGACCGTGACAACCCAAACTGCGAGGTGAAGCACATTTCAGTAACGGATTGTCACACAAACTTACGATCCGATAATTTTTGTGACGGGGTGCGCTTACTGGGTGGAATTGCTTCCGTTTCCAGCGAACACCATGGGGGCATATTTCTTGGCCGCGCCTTCGTGGAAGGTCACGCCGCTGGCCGTCACGGTGTATTCCGTGGCCACCACCTCGGCGTAGCCGCCCAGATACTCCAGCTCGATGTTGACCTGTTCGATTTTAGAATCCGGGCTGGGCTTGTAGTCGTAAATCACCGCCGAGCCGAGAATCCGGCCCTCACCGGCCTGCATCGACAGGGCTTTGCGCACCGAGTTCAGCACCAGCTGACCGTTCACGCCAATCAGCGGTTCACCGGGCGGCACGGCCCAGACGTAGCGAACGCTGCCGTCTGGCAGTAGCGCAGCCCCGAAGGGCGCAAAATCCCCGTGATTCTCGATGATGCCCTTGGTCTTGGCGGTAACGTGCTGTAACAGGTACTGGGTGTTGGCCTGGGTTTCCGCCGCAATCTGCTCCGCAGTGGGTTGTTTCACTGGTTCATTGCCAACGACGGGGCTGCTGAGACCGAAGGTCAGCGCAAGTGCCAGGCCCCAGCGTTTGGCCTGGCTCGCAGAAAAGGTTTGGCCGGATGACTTCAGGGTGAGAGAGGATGACTGAAAGCCGAGCATCATAGTTCTTATTCCTTTTGCTGAGCGTAATGAATGCCTTGACCCTGCTCCGTGGAGTAAAATGCATCACCACTGCGCGGGCCCGGGCACTATTAGATCAGCGCTTCTTGCCCGGAAACAACGCGATAACTGTGCACGATTTATCACTTCAGAGATTAATTAAGGAATCGAGTTTGACCCCGGAAGCCCCGACCACCCTATCCCACCAAGCCTATGAGCGACTGCTGGCCAGAGCTTCCCGCGAGGCCGATTTTGCCTATATAGGCAGCGACGGGGCCGGTAAGGGGCGGGGAAAATTACGGGGATTTACCGCCCTGGCGAACCAAAGACTGCGATTGGCTGACCTGAGTGAGCAATCGGTCCAGTCCATCGCCAGGGAAATGGAACAGCAGATCGAGCGGCACGGCCCCAAGCTGTCGTCAATGCCGCATCAGGGCGCCGCTTTCCTGCTGGGCGGCTGGTACGGCGTGCTGGCCTACGAGTTCGGACTGCAAAGAGAAAGCCGGCTCAACGGGCTCGGTAAGAGCATGGCGTTCCCGGTGCTCTACGCCGGCTTTTACCTCTGGGCCGCCAGCTACGATGACAGCTCCGGCAGTTATTACCTGTGGATTCACCCGGACTGCCCCCAGGACACTCAGGACAGGCTGACCGCCTGGCTAAATGAAGAGGAAGCCAAGCCGCACCAGCCCTGGAGCATGACCTCAGGCTTTTGCCCCAGCCAGACCAAGCCGGACTTTCTGGCCAATGTCGAGCGAGTGCACGGTTACATCCATGCCGGCGATTGCTACCAGGCCAATCTCTCCCAGGAATTTACCGGCCAATTCACCGGTGAGCCCTGGCTGGCCTTTCAGGCACTGGCCCAGGCCTTCCCCACGCCCTACAGTGCGTTTATTCGGCTCGGCGACTACTCGGTGCTGTCGCTTTCCCCGGAACGCTTCTTCGAAATCCAGGACCGGGTAATTTCCACCAGCCCGATCAAAGGCACCCGCCCCAGAGGCGAAACGCCGGAACAGGACGCTGCCCTCGCCCAGGAATTACAGGCCTCGGAAAAAGACCGCGCCGAGAATCTGATGATCGTCGACCTCCTTCGCAATGACCTGAGCGTTAATGCCGCGATTGGCAGCGTGCAGGTGGACAAACTGTTCGCACTGGAGTCATACCGCAATGTGCATCACCTGGTAAGCCACATTCGCGCCGACTTGATCGATGGCGTGTCGCCAATAAAAGCGTTAATGGATGCCTTCCCCGGCGGTTCGATCACCGGTGCCCCGAAAATACGGGCCATGGAAATCATTGACGAACTGGAACCTCACTGGCGCGGGCCCTACTGCGGCTCGGTGTTCTATTGGGGCCTGGACGGCACCCTGGACAGCAACATCGCGATCCGGACCATGCTCTGCGACGACGAGGGCCGGATACGGTGCTGGGGAGGTGGGGGCATCGTGGCGGACTCAGACCCCGAAAGCGAATACCAGGAAACCCTCACCAAGGTAAAACCGATGATGGATTTCCTGGAAGCGCTCTAGGGACTGACGCCAGCGCCGGTTCAGGCCTGGTGAACCGCGCTTGCTTTCAGGAATTCCTGTTTGAGATCGTCGAAGCTGTGCACCGCGGGGAACTGCGGGAATTCCTGAATCACGTTGTCGGGCGCGTGGAACAGAATGCCAGCCTCGGCCTGCCCCAGCATGGTGGTGTCGTTGTAGGAGTCGCCGGCGGCGATCACGCGGTAGTTAAGCAGTTGGAACGCACGGACCGATTGTCGCTTGGGATCGCGCTGACGCAGCAGGTAGTCGGTAATCTGACCGTTCTCGGCCACCTCCAGCTTGTGGCACAGCAGCGCCGGGAAGCCCAGCTTGGCCATCAACGGCATGGCAAATTCGTAGAAGGTGTCGGAGAGAATCACCACCTGGAAGCGCTCCCGCAACCAGTCGAGGAACTCCCGGGCGCCCGGCAGTGGGTCCAGCTCGCCAATCACCTCCTGGATCTGCGGCAACCCGTATCCGTGCTGATCCAGAATTTTCAGGCGCTGGGTCATCAGCACGTCGTAATCAGGAATATCCCGGGTGGTCGCCTTGAGCTCTTCAATACCGGTTTTCTCGGCGAAAGCGATCCAGATTTCCGGGATCAATACTCCTTCCAGGTCAAGGCATGCGAGTTCCACAGTGGTCTCCTGATTCGTCAGTTGGGGTGCACCGGAACGGATGCCCCGGTTTGAATTGGGTCGTATGATAAGAAAATCCGCCAGGGAATGCATCGGGCATAACCATATAGATGCTGATTCCTTCAGGCTATGAGGTGTTTAGTGATAGCCTTTTCACACACTTAGATCAGGTAACGGAACGCAATGACTGATATCCAGAAGCTTCGGGACGAGCTTGAGGGCCAGAGCCCACGCTCCATTCTCAAGGCCGCATTGAAGCAGTACGACAACATCGCCATTTCCTTCAGCGGTGCCGAAGACGTGGTATTGATCGAAATGGCCCACCGGCTGACCGACAACCTCCAGGTGTTCACTCTGGATACCGGTCGCCTGCACCCTGAGACCTACGA
The DNA here is from genome assembly GCA_052031745.1 of Marinobacter sp. GTDB lineage: Bacteria > Pseudomonadota > Gammaproteobacteria > Pseudomonadales > Oleiphilaceae > Marinobacter. Next base: position 9,238 of record JBPEXK010000231.1, read on the forward strand.
ATTCATCGAGCGGGTCCGCAAGCACTACGGCATTAACATCGAGGTCATGTACCCCGATGCGGAGGAAATCCAGGACCTGGTGAATCGCAAGGGCCTGTTCAGCTTCTTCGAGGACGGTCACTCCGAATGCTGCGGCATTCGTAAGGTCAATCCGCTCAGACGCAAGCTGGCCACGGTGGACGCCTGGATTACCGGCCAGCGCAAGGATCAGAGCCCGGGCACCCGCAACGAGGTGCCGGTGGTTCAGGAGGACACGGCGTTTTCCACCGAGTCCAAGACCCTGGTGAAGTTCAATCCCCTCGCCAACTGGACCTCAAAGGAAGTCTGGGACTACATCCGGATGACTGAAGCCCCCTACAACGAACTGCACGAAAAGGGTTTTGTCAGTATCGGCTGCCAGCCGTGCACCCGGCCGGTGCTGCCGGGCCAGCATGAGCGCGAGGGTCGTTGGTGGTGGGAAGAAGCCACCCAGAAGGAATGTGGCCTGCACGCGGGCAACCTGATTGCCAAAGATCAGGCCGACTGAACCTCTCCCGATCCCGGAGTCTGGCCCACCCGCTCAGTAGGTGGGCAGCTCCACATCCCGGAACAACTCTTCAATTTCCGACCGACTGCCCTGGTGGGCGACGGCCTCGTCGACCCGGTCACGGGTGAGATGGGGGGCAAACCGCTCGATGAAGTCGTACATGTAGCCCCGCAGGAAGGTGCCCTTGCGGAAACCGATACGGGTGACGCTCGGCCGGAACAGCTTCCTGGCGTCCAGGGCCACCAAATCTCCGTCGGCCTCCGGATCAAAGGCCATGCTGGCGATAATGCCCACGCCCAGGCCCAAGCGGACGTAGGTCTTGATCACGTCGGCATCGGCGGCCGTGAACACCACCTTGGGGGTCAGGCCCTGGGACTGGAACGCCTCGTCCAGTTTGGAGCGGCCGGTGAAACCGAACACGTAGGTAACCAGCGGATATTGGGCCAGCTCCGCCAGCGTCAGCTCGTCCATCTGTGCCAGCGGGTGATTTTTCGGCACGATGACACTGCGGTTCCAACGATAGCAGGGCATCATGATCAGGTCGTTGAACAGCTCCATGGCTTCGGTGGCGATGGCAAAATCCACCGCGCCGTTGGCCGCCATCTCGGAGATCTGCATCGGGGTGCCCTGATGCATGTGCAGGGACACGTCCGGGTAGGATTCAATAAAGCCACTGATGATGGGCGGAAGCGCGTATCGGGCCTGGGTGTGGGTGGTGGCTATACTGAGATCACCCTGGCGCTGATTGCTGAATTCCTGGGCAATTTTCTTGATGCCCTCCACCCGGCGCAGAATTTCGCCGGCCTCACGGATAATGATTTCCCCGCCCGGGGTGATGCGGGTGAGATGCTTGCCACTGCGGGCAAACACCTCCAGGCCAAGCTCATCCTCGAGCAGCCGTATCTGTTTGGAAATGCCGGGTTGCGAAGTAAAGAGGCTTTGAGCGGTTGCGGACACATTCAGGTCGTGGTGAGCAACCTCCCAGATATAGCGCAACTGTTGTAATTTCATTGAATCTGTTGCTCCCTGGACGTCAGGTGTTCGGCTCGACGCGGACTCAGGCCGCCACCTGTAAGCCTACGCATAAAAAACACGTTTTTCATTCTTTTTTAGAATAGGCGACCACTATCCTTAAGTTTAGACCAAAATTGCATTACGGCCGTGGCAAACACCGCCGTCTGTGATTTCGCCGCTTGACTTGGCTGCGCCAAAGCACACAATCGCTTATCGACCATTGTTGTAACCGGTACCCCCATGCTGCTGACCACCAAATTCCTTCGGCCCACCACAGACCGACGCGCGGTTCAACGCGCCCGTCTGAGCGAGCTGCTGGACCCGGTGGCTCCCAAGCGCCTGAACCTCGTGGTCGCGCCGGCCGGCTTCGGCAAGACCACCCTGGCCAGCCAATGGTGCGCACAAACTCCCTCCCCCACAGCGTGGCTGTCGCTGGATGAGCACGACGACGACCCCCAGCGTTTTTGGCAGTACGTGGTGGGTGCCTTTGAGAACGCTGGACTGGCCGGTCTCGAGGGCTGCAGAAAGCAGTTGGCGCAAACATCGGGGGAGGCGGCCACCGGTGCACTCACCCACCTGCTTAACGTGCTTGCCAGCGACGCCAGCCCCTGGCTGTTGGTGCTGGACGACTTTCACTTCGTTAGCAACCCGCAGATTCTCAGGGACCTGGGCTATTTTATTGATTACCTGCCCCCGGAGATCACGGTTACCGTCGCCTCCCGCACCGAACCTGCCCTGCCCCTGGCCCGTTGGCGCGTGCGCCGCTGGGTGCAGGACGTGCACCCGGGGCTGCTGGCGTTCTCCGAGGATGAATGCCGGCGCTTCTTCGAGGACACCATGGGGTTGCCCCTGTCCGATGCCGACATACGCGGCATCTGCCGTCGTACCGAGGGCTGGGTGGCGGCCATGCAACTCGCTGCCTTGTCGGGGGGGCGCCAAACCGAGATGTCGGCTCGGAGGCCTTCACCACAGAACAGAGCCTCCCAGCTCGATGTGGATGAACGCCATATCAGTGATTACATCCTGACCGAAGTGCTCGACCAGAAACCGGAGCACCTGACCCGGTTTCTACTGGATACGGCCTGCTGCCCAAGACTTTGCGCCTCACTGTGTGACACCATTCGCGACAGCGACGACAGCCAGGACTACCTGAAGGCACTACTCGGTCAGAACCTTTTCCTGATCCCGCTGGACACCGAGAACCAATGGTTTCGTTACCACGATCTGTTCCGGGACGCGCTGCTGCACCGGTTGCGGCAGACCGAGCCGGAGCGCGCACAGACCCTCTGGCGCCGCACCGTGGACTGGCTGCTGGACCACGGCCACGTGCAGGATGGCATCAGCCAGATCGTCCAGCAGGAAGACTGGCCCTGGCTGGCCGCGGTCTTGGCGGAGCACGGCAACAACCTGATCCACGGTGGTTATCACCTGCCGGTGCTCGACTGGCTGAATTGCCTGCCCGAATCCCTGGTGCAGGACAGCCCCCAACTGCAAATGCTTCGGATCTGGGGGCGGTTCTTCGCCAACCGGCTGGATGGCCTGGATCCGCTGCTGAATGCCCTGGAAGACCTGCTGGACCGCCGGGTAGCCGATTCCCATCCGGATGCTGAAGGGGCACTGGGACTGCAGAGCGAAATCTCCCTGGTGCGTTCCTACCTGGCTCGTAGTCGCAGTGACGACAAGAGCGCCAGCGCGCTGACCCGACAGGTTCTGGAAGACATTGACCACACCCAGATGCCATTGAAGTCGGTGACTTACTACGGTGTCGGCCTGGACTACTTCGGCAAGGGCCAACTGATGGAGGCCGAGGACGCGCTGCAATCGTCGGTGCGCTATGGCCAGATCGAACGCAAACCCAGCACGGTGCTGTCCAGCGGCGGCCTGTTGGCCTGGATACAGTACAACCGCGGCGACATCGATCTGGCCCTGGATACCTGCACCGAGATTCGGCGCTGGGTCGACCAACACTATGCGGATCCGAGTCAACCCAGGCTGATTTCGTGCTGGCAGAACAGCGCCCTGGCGGAAATCTTCCGGGAGCGACGGGAGCCGGAATCCGCGGCGTCCTTTTTGACGCCTCTGCTGGAACACGTCGACCGTGGCACCGAACCGGGCCAGCACGTGATCATTCAGTATGTGCGGGGCCACCTGGCGTTCAACCAGGGCCGACTGGACGATGCCATTGAGGTGCTGGAGGACGCGGCTGAGGTTGGGCGCAAACGCCGGGATCAAATCGTGTTCGAACCGCCCGCCAGCTCAGCGTTACTGGCCCGCTGCTACCTCGCCCAGGGCGACCTGGAGAAAGCCCAGGCCTGCCTGGACGCGGCAGAGCGCCAACCGACCACCAATCCGCTGAATCGCGAGCAGGTTCTGATCGGCCTGGCCCGCCTGAAGGTGGCTCAGAAAGACCCCGGCCGGGCCCAGGAGATTCTGAGCGCCCTGCTGCCCACCGCCGAGCGCAACGCCCACAACCGACACCTGGTGGAGATCCTGCTGGTGTATGGCGAAGCCTTGGACCTGCAGGACCGGCACCAGGAAGCGACAGAAATGTTGAATCGGGCCGTCGACAAGGCGGCAGAGGCGGGATTCATGGGGCTGTTTGTGGAGGAAAGCCCGCGCCTGCAAGCCTTGCTTGGCAGGCTCGATGCGCTCAAGCGGCCCGGGAGCTGGTTTCGCAAGCTGGCCGAGCTGCTCGAGGAGCGCGCGAGCAAGAGGCAGGCAGCGGAGGCCTCAATTAGCAAGCCGGCGCCAGAGACCGATGCGCCCAGCGCGGTGCTACCCGAGCCTTTGAGTCAGCGCGAGATGGAAGTGTTGGCACTGATTCACGCAGGGCATGCCAACAAGCAGATCGCGAGCCGGATGGACGTAGCGCCCGCCACCGTCAAGGCCCACATACGCAACCTCTACGGCAAGCTGGGTGTGGGCCGGCGGACCGAAGCGCTGGCGCGGGCCCGGGACCTCGGCTTGCTGGAAACCTGAATCAGACCAAGCGATTTTGTGACGCCCGTCACATTTCAGCCTGGCTAATACGCCCCACTACGCCCTTTGGACGATCCGTTTACGCCCCCTCAGCCCCTATGATGAATTCAACGGTGAGAGAGCCTCACCTGGAATTCTGAAACTTCAGGCCTTCAGATTTCTTGCTCCGCGTTGTTTCGACGCCCCGGATTCGAGAGAGCCCTCTTTCAAAGAGCCAACCCATTTGGGCTGGCTCTTTTTTTATGGAGATCAGTACTCGATCACCCGCCGGAATGGCGGCAGTGCGTCCAGCAACAGCTGGCCGTAGCGCCGAGCGATGATGCGACGGTCCAGGATGGTCACCCTGCCGGTGTCCTGCTCGGTCCGAAGCAGCCGGCCAACTGCCTGGACCAGCTTGATTGAGGCATCGGGCACGGTTATCTCCATGAACGGATTGCCGCCCCGTTGGGTCACCCATTCCGCCAGGCTGGCTTCGATGGGGTCGTCCGGGACAGAAAACGGTAACCGGGTGATCACCACGTGGTGCAGGTATTTGCCGGGCAAGTCGATGCCCTCGGCAAAACTGGCGACACCGAACAACACACTGGGACGCCCCGCATCCACCCGCTCGCAATGCTGGCGCAGCACTTCGCCCTTGGCCATGTCGTCCTGGGTAATGATCAGATCCGGGTACTCCGGTGCGAGTGCATCCCGCACCTGCTGCATCTGGCGGCGCGAGGTGAACAGGACCAGGGTCGCCTTCTCGCCGGCCCAGAGTTTGGGCAACCGCTCCACCAGGGCATCGGTGAAGGCATCGTCGGTGGGCATGGTCGACATGGCCGGCACTTCCACGGTGGCCATCTCGCCGTACCGGAATGAACTCGGCACCACCAGGTAACGACTGGATTCCGGCAAACCGGCCCGCGCCCGAAGACGATCAAATTTGCCCAACGCGGTCAGCGTGGCGCTGGTCAGCACCGAGCCGTAGGCCCGTGACCAGAGCCGGGTATACAGCAGGTTGTCCGCCAACACCGGCGAACTGTAGAGGGTGATGTCTTCGGCGTGATCCCAGCGTTGCTTGACCGCCCAGCGGGCGGGTGCCGGGCTTTTATAGCCGGTCTTCCTGGCCTGGTTCTCGTCGCTAGCGTCGCTGGACTCGCTGTCCCCGGACTTGGCATCCGTCGTGTCGCACCAGGCCGCCCACAGCCGGAGCTGATCCTCCGCACGGCTGTGGAAGGAGCCGATAACCGGGTACCAGGCCTCCGCGGTGTCCCGGTCAATGTCATGGTCCTTGCGCTCATCGAACGCTTCCTGGAGCTCATCGGCCAGGGAGCCCAGGTGACGCACCAGGTTGGCGGTGGCGATACGGGCCTCGGCGGACAGCTCCGCCAGGCCCTCGGGCAACTCGCCCTCCGGATAGCGCCACTGGGCGGTGCGGCGCTCCTCGTTGAACTCCCAGCCGGTGTTCTGCTCGGCCTCGTCGTAGACACGGGTCAGCACCAGGTCGACGTCCCGGGAGGCAGTACTGATGCGATCCAGGGTCTTGGTGGCCTGGGTGCCAGGCGCCAGGAATGGCTGCATCTTGGTCAGCGCCTGAGACAGCTGCTTCAGCCACTGGCGCGTGGCATTGAGCGGGACCGAGGCGGCAAAGTGGTTCAGGGCCTTGTCCGGCAGGTGGTGCGCTTCGTCAAAGATAAACAGCGCATTCTCGGGTTCAGGCAGGATCGCGCCGCCACCGAGGGCCAGGTCGGCCAACACCAGGTCGTGGTTGGCCACCACGATATCGGCGTCGTCCAGGTCTTTGCGGGCATCGAAGAAGGCGCAGCTGTCGAAGTAGCTGCAATGGCGGTTGGTGCACTGCCGGTGGTCGGTGGTCACCTGACGCCAGACATCGTCGGAAATCTGCTCAGGCCAATGATCCCGGTCACCGTCCCATTCACGGGAGCCGTAGCTGGCCAGCATTTCCTCGAAGAAGGCGCGGGTGCCTGGCTCCTCCCCCTTGGGCCCGTCGAGCAAAAACAGCGGCATGGTGTCGCTGTCGCCATTGCCCTCATCGTGCAGCCGGGCTTCCAGTCTGGACATGCACAGGTAGCGCCCCCGGCCCTTGGCCAGGGTCCAACTGAAGTCCATCTTGCTGTGTTTCTTCAGGTCCGGCAGATCCTTGAGCACGATCTGATCCTGTAGCGCCACGGTCGCGGTGGAAATCACCAGCGTCTTGCCCAAGGCCTTGGCAACGGGAATGGCGGCAATCAGGTAGGCCAGGGTCTTTCCCGTCCCCGTTCCGGCCTCGACCACGCAGGCCGACGGTGGTGAGGTACGCTGGCCATCGTTTTCGGTGATGTCGCCCATGTACTTGGCAATCTCGGCGATCATCAGACGCTGACCATAACGTGCCCGCACGTCCTTACCCGCGAGAACGTCCCGGTAACCCTGCTGGATCTGCTGTTTGATTTCGTCGGTCAGTGCCATCAGCGGGGGCTCACCCAGTCCCGGACAATGCCAACCCGAAACCGCTGGCCCTGCTTGCTCAGAACCACGCCTTCCTGGGTGATGCTTTCCACCCGCAGGCCGGAGAAACTGTCGCCCTGGCGCAGGTAGTTGCTGTTGATCATCACTCGACTGGCGAGCGGATCGGACGCGTAGATGTGGCTGTTGAAGGTCAAGTCCGGAATACTCTTTTGAAACGAAAGGGGCAATTCAACCAGGTGCGGTACCCTGCCAGTCGGGGCGTTCGCCCGCAATACCGGATTATCCCTGCTCTCTGCGGCCCGCGGCACGATGATGGTTGGCCGCTCCCGAGTGCTGTCCTCAGTGGCGGCAGCACCCGTTTCCGCCAGTGCCGGCTCAGGCGCGGATTGGCTGGCCTCTTGGGCCATTGAGGAGCGATTTGCGTCGGATGCAACCGGCTCGAGCCCCGGATCCGGGTCCGGCTCCGAAGCAGGTACCGCCACAGTCGACTCGGGCTCGGAGGCCTGAACCTGGGACGAGCCCTCCGGCCAGAACACCAGGGCAAGCACACCGGCGTTAACCACCAGTGCCAGGGCCAGCCAGACGATCGGTGAAATCGCCTTCTTTTTGGGCCGGTGGATCAACTGGACCTGGTGCCCCAGGTCGGGCACTTTGCCCTGCCGACGCTCGGTCTCGGATTTGCGGAGTGCGTCCAGTATGTACGACATGCTTAGCGGCCCTCGGACGGCTTCGGTGGGGTCAGCCGCGGGAACTTGCCCCCAAGATCGTTGTTGATCTGGATGATGGTCATGGCGCCGGCAATGCCGTCCACCGATAAGCCGCGAAGCTCCTGATACCAACGCACCTGCTGGTCGGTGTTGAGTCGATTGATGCGTGCGGTTTCCGCATTCGACCCGCCGAATCGATCGGCCAACTCCATCATCCGGGCACCGATCCACAGCTGCTCTTCCCGGCTACCACTGTCCGCCGGTATGTCCAGGAAATCCGGCCGGCGCCAGAGAATACGGTAGTCCCCGAACCAGTGGGGTTCGATGGTGGCAAAGGCCACCTCCTGCGGCCCATCTTCGGTGACAATGGTGGCCCGGTCACCGTCCAGGGACCGCAGCACAATAAAGCCCCGCGCCCCAGTTTCACCCCTCAGCTCCAGGATGGCAGGCCGATCTAGAAATTCGAGGCTACGCCGGGCGCCCTGACGCTCGAGGCACGACAGGCCCTCCATCCGGGCAAACTGGCAGGCGTTTGGGAAGGGGTCAGGGCGGTACTCGCGGTCCCAAAGCGCGAACAGAAACCGGAAGGCATCCCTCAGGCTCAGGGTTTGTGAGGTGACGTCGAAAGCGGCGGGCCCGGAACTGACCTCTCCCGGTTCAGAAACTGAAAGTTCAGAAACTGTAGGTTCAGGCACTGCTGGCTCTGACACTGCCGGCTCCGTCTCAACGGGCTCGATATCGGCGTCGCCCGGATCCTCAGCGCTGTCGCGCTCCACCATGCCCGCTTGCGCCGATGAGGACGACAACCCGGCGTTCAGCGGGACCACACTCCAGCGGTCGGCCAGCCAGAGGGTGCCCATCAGCGCCACCAGCAGCGAGGCCGTTAACAGCAGATAGCGGGGCGTGTTTCGAAGCCCGCCGGACCGTGCCGGGGCGGCTGACGCGGTATCACCGCGGACCTCCCGCGACGCCTGGCGAATGTGGGCCGGGGTAATCTCATGCTCGCCTTCAGCATAGGCGCCCAGCAAGGCCCGGTCACTGATCAGATTGATCAGCCGAGGGATACCCTGGCTTTCCTTATACAGGCGCGTCATCGCGCCGGCGCTGAATAGATCGCCGCGCATGCCCGCCACGCTGAGACGATAGCGCAGATAGTTTGGCAGCTCGGCCCGGGCGATGGCATTGAGGTGGTAACGGGCGGTGACCCGTTGATTAAGTTGGCGCAATTCCGGCAGCGCCAGAATCTGTTGCAGCTCGGGCTGGCCCAGCAGCACGATCTGCAGCAGCTTTTTCTCGGCGGTTTCGAGGTTGGTCAGCAGGCGCAGCTGTTCCAGCACGTCCGCCGACAGGTTCTGGGCCTCGTCGATGATCAGCACCTTATGGCGCCCGGCGGCGTGTGCGGAGAGCAGGTCTTGATTGATCAGGTCGACCAGATCTTTGATGGTGGCATTGCCGGGGTGTGGCACGCCCATTTCGTCGCAGATGGACGACAACAGTTCCCGCGCCGACAGCCTCGGGTTCAGGATCAGCGCAATATCGACGTGATCCGGGGCATTTTCAATGAAGCATCTGGAAACCGTGGTCTTGCCGGTACCCACTTCGCCGGTGATCACGATGAAACCGCCCTGCCCCTTCACGCCATACATCAGGTGCGCCAGGGCTTCCTTGTGGCGTTCGCTGAGATACAGGTATCGGGGATCAGGCGCAATGGAGAACGGCGGTTCCCGAAAGCCGAAGAAATCGTAGTACATGGGTTTCCAGTCTGGTGCTCAGGCGTCGGGTGAGACAGCGTATCGCCGGCCCCGGCTCTCTATCGGGCTATCATAACGCCGCCCTCGCGGGCCTGTCACCTCAGGATTCCCCGGCCTCGGCGTTACTGACCAGGCGCAGCTCGGCAGTTTTCCTGTTCTGCTGCTTCAGACGCCGGACGCAGCGCTCCAGAGTCTTGGAGATGCGGGCGTGGGAGCGAATCATCGAGATCTTCGGCCAGGTTGCCCGCTCACCGGCCAGGATCATCTCCCGAACGTACGCAGGGTCGGGATTCGACAGCATGCGCCGGTAATCCTTGAACGAGTAGGACGGGTTGATGGTGACGTCGCCGGAGTAGCGCTGGCCCATGATGGTGTACATCTGGCCCGACACCTGCCGAAGCAGCTCCGGTTTCAACCGCTTGCGCAGGTAATCGAAGATGCCCTGGCCGTGGAACTGGATCTCCGACTTCAGCAGATGCATGGGCAGGCTCGGTGTCGCCAGCTTCTCATCCAGACCATGGTCGTTCAGGAATGGCACCACGTGGGGGTTAGTCTGGCTGACGATGGTGAAATTGACATCGTACAGGTGCATCAGACGCTCGATCGGCAGGTCGCTCACCACCGAGCCATCAACAAACCTGAGCCTGGGCATGTAGGGCAGCGCGTTACCGTACAGGTCTTTCTTCATCAGGGTGACCGGAGGGAAGATACCCGGCACCGCCGCACTGGCGAGCACGGCACTCCAGATCAGCAGATAGGGCGAAGTATAGCCGCACAGCAGCCGGGCCTTCTGGTGCGCCTGGATTGGCGAGACACTGACGTTGATGGAGCGCCCGGTGCGTTGGTACGCCTCCTCGAAGGTGTACTCCCCGATGTTGGAACGCAGGCAGGATTTCAGCTGCTCCTGATCCATCAGGCCGTCACCGCGTACGGCGCTCAGCAGTCCTCGCCACTTCCAGGCTTTCAGATTGTGGTTTTCCGGCACCAGCATTTCCGGGATTTCGGCATCGGTATGCACCCCAAGGATGCCTGCGATGATGGCGCCAATACTCGATCCGGCAATCACCTGGGGCAACAGGCCTTTCTCCCACAACGCCTTGATCACGCCGAAGTGGAACATACCCAGGGTGGCGCCACCGCTCAGGAGCAATGCCGGACGGCCGTAGCTGGTCAGGGTGTCGCGGAAAAACTGGAGCTTGTCGGCAATGGGGAATCCGGGTACCGGATGGTCACAAAGGAAGTCCAGCGCCTCACACACCTGGGTGATGTACTCCTCGACCAGGTGTTTGGTGCCGACCCGGGAATGAGTGTACAGCGCCGGGTTGCCCATGTTGCCGAGGTCATGGTGCAGACCTTCCCGAAGCGCCCGCTTGAGGCGCTCAAAATCGTTCTGCTGACGATACTGTTTCAGATTGCTGAGACGATCGTAGATCAGTTCGTAGTGGTACAGGTCGGAGGCGAAATCCTCTTTCCAATCCGCGTTGCCCTCAAGAAAATCCAGCTCCAGGGCTGCCGCCTTCCAGACCTCGTAGTTGGGGGCCTCGGCGAGCATCTTCCGGAACTTCTTAATTCTTGGGTCCCTGATCACTGGGAACCTCCTTTGTTATGGCGTCATCGCGGTCAGAAATCGTCCAGCATCACGTCGTCATCGTTGTCACTGGCGAACGGATCCTCCACCACTTCCCCATCGTTGATCAGGAATTCGCGGCGCTGGAGAAACGCGTTGCGCACGAAGGTGTAACTATCGCCGGAGATAAAGCTCTCCGCAGGAATCAGGTCGGCGCGGGTATCGACAATCTGCACACCTCGAGCGTAGAGGTTGGTCGGGCTTTCCACCGCATCCCAGGCCGACGGCAGCACAACGATATCCGTTACCATACCACCGAAATGCCGCGGGCTCGACGGCCCCAGGAATGGCAGCATCAAATAGGGGCCGGAGCCTGCGCCCCAGTACCCCAGGGTCTGGCCAAAGTCCTCAGGCCGTTCGGGCAGCTCAAACTTGGTGGCCACATCAAAGAAACCGGCCAGGCCGAACACGGTGTTGTAGGTGAAGCGGCCCGCCGCCACCACCGCCGACTCCCCTTTCAATTGCAGGATGCTGTTGGCAAGGTTGCGGATTTCCTGGAGATTATTGAAGAAATTGGTGATGCCCCGGTCAACGATATTCGGGGTAACCTTACGGTAGGTTTGGGCTACGGGTTTCAGGAACCAGCGGTCGATGGTTTCGTTGAAGCGAAAAACCTTGCGGTTCCAGTCCTCATAGGGATCGGAGGGGTTCACCCGCGCGGCGCCCTCGGGTGCCGGTTCCTGCATTGCCTGGGCCCGGGCCTGTCCGAGAGAGAGCCCTAACAGGAGCGGAATCAGCAGCAGCGAAACCTGCCAGCGCCGAAAAAAAAGTTGTCTCATCGTGTGCTCTTGGGTTGTTAAGTCGTTTCGATCCGTCAAAAATACCGGCGCAATTATTGTTGTTATTCGGCTCGCTGTTTTGGAGGAACCCTGATGTCAGTACCGGGAAACCACGTCGCGACCCTGTCCGTGCCTTTGCGCTGGGGCGATATGGATGCCTTCGGGCACGCAAACAATACGGTTTATTTCCGTTTCTTCGAGGAAGCGCGCATCGTTTGGCTGGCCTCCCTGGACCTCGGCGGTCCGGAGGAACCGACTGGCCCGGTCATTATAAAGACCAGCGCTACTTTTCTGAAGGAATTGAGTCACCCGGCTACGGTGGTGGTAGAAACCTACGCCGACAAGGCCGGCAACACCAGCCTCGATACTTACCATAGGCTCACTGACGCCGAGACCGGCGAGGTTTACGCGGAAGGCTATGCCAAAGTGGTCTGGTTTGATCGCAAGACGCGGACGTCCACCCGGCTACCAGACACCCTAAGGGCGCTGGCAACCGAGTAGCCTCGATCAGCGGCGGCGAACCACTACGCTGCCAATGGAGTAGCCGGCGCCAAACGAGCAAATTACGCCGATGTCGCCGGACTCCAGGTCCGCCTTGTGCTTGTGGAAGGCAATGATGGAGCCGGCCGAGCTGGTATTGGCGTACTCGTCCAGGATCACCGGCGCCTCGTCTTCGTTGGCGTCCCGGCCCAAGACCTTGCGGGCAATCAACTGGTTCATGTTCAGGTTGGCCTGGTGCAGCCACATCCGACGCAGATTGTCCGGCGCCAGGGCCAGGTCCTGGAGCTGGGCCTGGATTGTCTCGGCCACCAGCGGCGACACTTCCTTGAACACTTTCCGACCCTGCTGAATGAACAGCTTGTCGGGCTTGCCTACGCCGGCCTCGTCGGCCCGATTCAGGAAGCCGAAATTGTTCCGGATGTTGTTGGAGAACTGGGTTTTCAGCCGGGTGCCCAGGATTTCGAAACCCTGACCGGCACGGGCGTCTTCTTCCCGCTCGACCAGAATGGCCGTGCAGGCGTCGCCGAAGATAAAGTGGCTGTCGCGGTCCCGGAAATTCAGATGGCCGGAACAGATTTCCGGGCTGACCACCAACACCGAGCGGGCCGCGCCGTTTTCTACGGAATTGACCGCCGCCTGCAAGCCGAAAGTGGCTGAGCTACACGCAACGTTCATGTCGTAGGCGAAGCCATTCACACCCAACGCTTGCTGTACCTCGATGGCAACAGCCGGGTAAGCCCGCTGCAAATTGGAACAGGCCACGATGACCGCATCGACATCGTCGGCGCTCTTGCCAGCCTGGGCCAAGGCCTCGTTGCAGGCGGCCACCGCCATTTCACACTGCACCGATTGCTCGTCGTTGCTGCGCTCGGGAATCGACGGCGTCATTCGAGTCGGGTCGAGGATACCGCCCTTGTTAATCACGTGCCGGCGTTTGATACCGGACGCTTTCTCGATGAACGCCGAAGACGACGGCTGCAGCGCTGTTACCTCGCCGTTGGCAATGGCATCGGCATGCTCAGCATTAAATTGCTCAACGTACTGGTTGAACGCTTCGACCA
>JBPEXK010000232.1:0-4629 GCA_052031745.1 Marinobacter sp.
ACGACGTCACCGGGCGCACCGGCGATCGGCTGTGGCTGAAACACCTGGCCGAACTCACCGGGCAGCTCATCGACCGGTTCAACGCCCGCCACGTGCTGTTCACCGCCATCCCGCCCATGCATTGGTTTCCGGCCCTGCCGCAGCCGCTGCGCTGGTATCTGGGCCTGCGGGCGCGCCAGCTCAATGTGCTGCTGGAAGCCTTCTGCGATGATTCCGCCAGCGCCCATTACCTGCCCGTAAGCTATCCGCTGGAGCCGACCGCCATGGCCGCCGACGGCTTCCACCCCGGCCGGGACGCCTACGGCATCTGGGCGCAACACGCCGGTGACCGTATTTGTGAACTGGTGCAAACAACCGCCCGTTAAGTCCCCTACGGACAATTCCCCGCGCCCATGGCCTGGGGTATCTTGGATTCATACCCGTCATCACAACAACAATACGAACCCGAGAGACTGGTCATGAGTGCACACCATTTCGACGTCCTGATCGTCGGTGCCGGAGTATCCGGCATTGGCATGGCCTGTCACCTGCGGCAGAGGTGCCCGGGCAAAGCCTTTGCCATCCTGGAGCGGCGGGAAGCCCTTGGCGGTACCTGGGACCTGTTCCGCTACCCCGGTATCCGTTCCGATTCCGATATGTTCACCTTCGGCTACCGGTTCCGGCCCTGGATTGGTGGTCAGGTGCTGGCCGACGGCGCGTCGATCAAGAACTATCTGCGTGACACCGCCCGGGAGTTCGACGTGGAACGCCACATCCGCTATGGCCGGGCCGTGACCACCGCGGCCTGGTCCAGCACCGACCAGTGCTGGACCCTGACCGTGTGCAATGAAGCATCCGGTGAGGAGGAGCGCTACACCGCCAACTTCCTGATCGGCTGCACCGGTTATTACAACTATGACCGGGGCTACAAGCCCGACTTCCCGGGCGAGAGTGAGTTCCGGGGCCGGATCGTCCATCCCCAGCACTGGCCCGAGGACCTGGACTACGCCGGCAAGAACATCGTGGTGATCGGCAGTGGCGCCACCGCCATCACCCTGGTGCCGGCCCTGGCGGAGCAGGCCGCGCACGTCACCATGCTTCAGCGCTCACCCACCTATTTGATGCCGGTACCCTCGACCGACAAGATCGCGCTGCTGCTGCAGCGCTGGTTGCCGGAGAAACTGGCGTACAAGCTGGTGCGGGCCCGAAACGTCGCCATCGCCCGCTTCCTGTACCAGCGCTCGCGCAAGAACCCGAATTTCATGCGCCGGCTGTTCCTCGGCATGATTCGGCGCCGGGTGGCGGGGGTGGCCGACATGCGCCATTTCACCCCGGACTACGCGCCCTGGGACCAGCGCCTGTGCGTGGTCAAGGACGGCGACCTGTTCACCGCCCTGAAGGCGGGTCGGGCCACCATGGTTACCGACCACATCGAGTGCTTCACCGCCGACGGCATCCGGCTGAAATCCGGCAAGACCCTGGCCGCCGACATCATCGTGCCGGCCACGGGGCTGGATCTGCAGATGCTTGGGGGCATCCGGCCCTTGGTCGACGGCCAGCAGGTGGTGCTGAAGGACAAGGTGATCTACAAGAACGTGATGGTGGAGGGGCTGCCCAACGCCGGCCTGATTTTCGGCTACACCAACGCATCCTGGACCCTGAAGGTGGACATCGCCGCCGAGTACCTGTGCCGGCTGCTGAACCTGATGGACCAGCAGGGCCACCGGATGGTGGTGGCTCGGGACCCGGACCACAGCGCCAGCGACGCCACGGTGCTGGGCGAGCTGAACGCCGGCTATGTGCGTCGGGCCGCCGATCGGCTGCCGCGTCAGGGCACCCACGGCCCCTGGAAGGCCAGCCAGAATTACCTGCAGGACGTGAAACTGTTGCGTTACGACCCGATTGAGGACGGCTACCTGGAGTTCGACGGCGAGCGCACCGAAGCCCGGGCACCCGCCGCGCGCGGCTTCCTGCGTCCGTTGCGCTCGGCGCTGTTCGGCTCCTGAGTCATTCGCTGCCCAGATAGCTGGCCTGGATGCCGGGCCAGTCGTCCGATTCGGTCATGCGCAAGATCTGCTGGGACATGCGCGCCCGCAGCGGATGGTTTTCGGGCAGCGCCAGGGCGTAGAGCTGTTCGGCAAAGATGCCGGGCAGAATGCTGAGCTGCTGCTGGCCCAGTTGCTGGTTGCGATAGCGCATTAAGGCGCGATCGTAGACGATGGCATCGGTCTCGCCCTTGGCCACCGACACCATGGCCTCGGTCAGGTTGGGGTAGGTCCGGTAGCGGATGCGCTGTTCCTCCAGGAACCGCTGGCTGGCGGTGTTGTTGATGGTCGCCACGATTTTGCCGGGCAGGTCGTCGACGCCCTCGATACCAGAGCGCAGGTTACTGACGGTCAGCGATGAGGTGATGGCGGCGGTAAAGCTGGCCACCATGATCAGCCCGGCGAACATCCAGACCAGGGCAATCAGCCGGCCGGTGAAGGACACCGGCGCCTTGTCGCCATAACCGACGGTGGTCATGGTCACCGCCGCCCACCAGAAACTGGCGCCAATGCCCTCGGCGGCCGAACCGCCAAACTGCTCCGGGTTTTTCCGGCGCTCCACCAGCCACAGCAGGAAACCCACCGCCAGCAGCAGCCCGCCCAGGGCCAGCACCACACTCAAAAACTGCCAGCTGACCATGGCTTTGAGACTGCCCAGCAGGCTCTGCTCCGGTTGCGGTGGCACGGCGATGGACAGTCCGGTGGTGTAGAACGGGTGGCTGAAATCGAACCGGCTTTCCCGGTCCGCGGTCATGGTCAGGGCGCCCACGGCCACGTCGATGGTGCCGGCCTCGGTCGCGGTCAGCAGCTCCGGAAACGTCAGGGGCACCCATTCAAAGTCCCGTTCCAGGCCCTCGGCGACGGCGCGCCAGAGATCGATGCTGATGCCTTCCCAGCGACCGTCGCCGGTTTGCATCACAAACGGTGGCACCTCGGTGATGCCCACCCGCAGGGGTGGCTGGTCCTCGGTCGCATGGGCGCCTTGGTAAGAGCAGGTCAGGATCAGCAGGGCAAGGCAGAACAGAATCCGTTTCGGCATAACAGTCGGGGCGATCTCCGGCGACCGCGCGCTCCTCTTTCGTGTTGTCTCGTGTTGTATCGTCTTGTTTTGGTTGGGTTGATGATACCCCAGGGTTTGCTGGATTCGTCTACTATTGGTTCTACAACGCATTCAGTAGGAGACAGCACATGAACGGCATTCGAATACTGGCCATCGCACTGATGACTCTGCTTGGCGCTGGCCTGGCCCAGGCGGCTGACGGGCTGATCGTGGTCAAGAGCAGTCACAGCGTGGTGGCGACCGCCGACAAACTGGAAAAGGTGCTGGCGGAAAAGGGCATGACCGTGATGGCGCGCATTGACCATGCCGGCAACGCCGAGTCGGTAGGTGCCAGCCTGCGGCCCACCGAGCTGGTGATCTTCGGCAACCCGAAAGTGGGCACGCCGCTGATGCAATGCAGCCAGAGCGTGGCGGTGGACCTGCCCCAGAAAGCGTTGATCTGGGAAGACGCTGACGGCCAGGTCTGGCTGGGCTACAACGACCCGGCCTACCTCCAGGCCCGGCACGGCATCGACGGCTGTGACCCGGTACTGGCCAAGGTCACCAAGGCCCTGGCGGCCTTTGCCAGCGCCGCGACTCGCTAATCAAGGGCACAGGCCCCGGGCAGGTAATCACCTATGGCTTATTCCCGGGGCCTCTGTTAGTGTGCCCGCATCCTGCCTCTAGGGATTCCGCAATTTCCGGCGAAACGCCGTCATGCGAACCATCCATACGACCTGTCAGAGGACGTCACCCCGCTCGCGGCGCGTGACCGTAGTCGTCTTTTTCTCCATGCCTGTGCATGGTATCTGCCCGCATTAGCCGACATCGGTGTTCGTGGAGGCAGAACAATCAAGAGTTGATCCTATATGAGTTTTTCTTCCCTCGGTTTGTCCGAGCAGCTGGTCCGTGCCACCTCCGACCAGGGTTACGATACCCCGTCGCCCATTCAGGCCCAGGCCATTCCCGCCGTTCTGTCCGGTAAGGACGTGATGGCTGCCGCCCAGACCGGCACCGGTAAAACCGCCGGTTTCACCCTGCCGCTGCTGCAGCGACTGGCGGAAAAGCCCCGCACCGGCAAGGGCCCGCGTGCCCTGATCCTGGCTCCGACCCGGGAGCTGGCGGCGCAGGTGCACGACAGCGTGAATCTGTATAGCAGGTACATTCCGACCAAGGCTGCCGTGGTCTTCGGCGGGGTCAAAATCAATCCCCAGATGATGAAGCTGCGCAAGGGACTGGATGTTCTGGTGGCCACCCCCGGTCGCCTGATGGACCTGTACCAGCAGAACGCCGTGCGTTTCGACGAAATTGAGATCCTGGTGCTGGACGAAGCCGACCGCATGCTCGACATGGGCTTCATCCGCGACATCCGCAAGATCCTGGCGCTGCTGCCAGCCCAGCGTCAGAACCTGCTGTTCTCCGCCACCTTCTCGAATGAGATCCGCACCCTGGCCCAGGGCCTGCTGGACAACCCGGTGCAGGTGGAAGTGGCCGCGCGCAACACCACCGCCGAGAAGGTCAAGCAGTCGGTGTACCCGGTGGACCAGAAGCAGAAAACCGCGCTGC
>JBPEXK010000233.1:0-16170 GCA_052031745.1 Marinobacter sp.
TGACCGGGATGACCTACAACCCGATCACCAAAGTCTACAAACTTGGCCGTGACGTGGATGTGAACTACCTGATGCACGCGCGGGATGCCAGTGAAGCCTAACCAGACCCCCTCGGCGGTGCTGTTCGACCTGGACGGCACCCTGATCGACACCGCTCCGGATTTCATTCGCTGCCTGAACCAGTTGCGCGAGCAGCACGGACTGGCACCCCTGCCCGCAGCCCACATCCGCCGTTCGGTGTCCAACGGCGCCCGAGCCATGGTGCGGGTGGGCTTTGGTCTGGAGCCCGAGCACCCTGACTACCTGGCCAAGCACACCGCCTTCCTGGACCTCTATGAGCAGGGTGTAGCGGTGGAAACCCGCCTGTTTGATGGCATGGATGCGATCCTGCTGGGGCTGGAGCAGCGCGGCATCCCCTGGGGCATTGTCACCAACAAGCCGGCGCGTTTCGCCGCACCGCTTATAGAAGCGCTGGGGCTGGCCCCGCGCTGTGCCACGCTGGTCTGCCCCGATCACGTGGCTGAGCGCAAACCCCATCCGGAAGCCCTGTTCCTGGCCTGCGAGCAGATCGGCGCCAGCCCCGACCAGGCCATCTACGTCGGTGATCACGAACGGGACATCGAGGCCGGTCGCAACGCCGACATGAAAACCATTGCCGTGCGCTACGGCTACATCGAGGAGCCGGAATCCGTCGACCGATGGCAGGCTGACATCATTGCCGATACCGTCAGCGATCTGGCAAAGCTGTTACAATAAGCGCCAGATCCAATCCGGTTTCTGAACCGGCAACTGCCTGACACGGAGACAGGTTATGCACGATTACCAAGCCCCCGCCGATCTGCTGCGGGACCGTATCATCATGGTCACCGGTGCCGGCAGCGGTATCGGCCGGGCAGCCGCGCTGGCTTACGCGGCCCACGGTGCGACGGTGATTCTGGTGGGCCGCACCGTTTCCAAACTGGAGAAGGTGTACGACGAGATCGAAGCCGCTGGGCATCCCCAGCCCGCCATCGTTCCGATGAACTTCGAAGGCGCGGCGGTCAAAGACTACGAAGAACTGGCCATGACCCTGGAAGAGAACTTCGACCGGCTCGACGGTATCCTTCACAACGCTGCCATCCTGGGCGACCGCAGCCCGGTCGAACTGTACGATCCGGAAGTGTGGAACAAGGTGATGCACGTGAACGCCACCGCCCCTTTCCTGCTCAGCCGCGCCATGATTCCGCTGCTGCGCAAATCCACCGACGCGTCCGTGATCTTCACCTCTTCCGGAGTTGGCCGCAAAGCCAAGGCCTACTGGGGCGCCTACGCGGTATCCAAGTTCGCGGTGGAAGGCCTGAGCCAGCTGATGGCCGATGAGCTGGACGACGAGCGCCACAACGTGCGGGTGAACAGTCTGAACCCTGGAGCTACCCGTACCAATATGAGGGCCCACGCCTATCCGGCAGAGAACCCGGAACAGAATCCGGCGCCGGAAGAGCTGATGCCGATCTATCTGTACCTGATGGGCAAAGACAGCAAAGGCACGAACGGCCAGCAGCTGGACGCGCAGCCGAAATAATGGAGCTGCTGTTCTACACCACCACTCAGTGCCACCTGTGCGAGCTGGCGGAAGCGCTGCTGGTGAATACGCCCATGCCCGCGCCGATTCCGGTCGATGTTGTGGACATCGCACAGTCCGAAGAGCTGGTTGAGCGTTACGGCACCCGTATTCCGGTACTGCGTCGCAACGACACCGGCGCGGAACTGGACTGGCCGTTCACCAGGGATCAGTTACTGACGTTTCTTCAATGAGGTTTGTCTGACATGTTAATGGTTATTTCTCCCGCCAAGACCCTCGACTACGAGAGCCCGCTGGCGACAGAAACCCATACCCAGCCGGAGTTTCTCGATCACGCCTGCGAGCTGATCGACCAGCTCAAGGAACTGGAACCCCATCAGGTCAGCAACCTGATGAGCATCAGTGAAAAGCTGGGCCAGCTCAACGCCGAGCGCTTCCAGACCTGGCACACCCCATTCAGTCTGGACAACGCCCGCCAGGCCGCCCTGGCGTTCAAGGGTGATGTCTACACCGGGCTTGCGGCCGAAACCTTCAGCGAAGACGATTTCGCCTTTGCCCAGAAGCACCTGCGCATGCTGTCCGGGCTTTATGGCCTGCTGCGCCCGCTGGATCTGATGCAGCCCTACCGCCTGGAAATGGGCACCAAATTCGAGAACAGCCGTGGCAAGGACCTGTACGCGTTCTGGGGCAACATCCTGACCGACGAACTGAACCGGTTGCTGGCGGCCGACGACGGCGTGCTCGTCAACCTGGCCTCTAACGAATACTTCAAGAGCATTAAGAAAAAAGCGCTCGATGCCCGCCTGGTCACGCCCCAGTTCAAGGACTGGAAGAACGGCCAATACAAGATGATCAGCTTTTACGCCAAGAAAGCCCGCGGGTTGATGTGCCGTTTCGCCATTGAAAACCGGATCACCCAGGCCGACGATTTGAAAGGCTTCAACCTCGAAGGCTACTACTTCAGCGAAGAGCAGTCCGAAGGCGACAACTGGGTGTTCCTGCGGGACGAGCAATAGAGCCGCTGAACCGAACCGTGTTGAACCAGGATCTGTAACCCGATGAACGAAGCTGTTTTCTCACAAATCGCCATGCTGGTCCTGCTCACCGGACTGATCGTCTGGATGGGCATCATCGTCTGGGACCTGGCCAAGAAATCCAAGGCCGGCAAGTTCGGTACCCTGGCGCTGTTTATCGTGCTTGGCGCCGGCGTGGTCGGCTTTCTGGTCAAGACCGTCATGGTGGAGATCATGAACCTCTGACTGACGCCGCAGTCGCCACTTTACGGCCACTGACCGGTGGCCGTATCATCCCCTCCCTTTTTCTCGATTTCTGACATCGTCCAACCGTTTTTTACAGCAAGGATTCAGCCTGATGTGGTTTCGTAATGCCCGTGTTTTTCGATTTACCAAACCCTTTGATATTTCAGCGGAAGAGCTGGAAGAAAAGCTGCAGGCCGACGCCTTCAAGCCCTGCGGACCGCAGGAAACCAGCCGCCAGGGTTGGGTTCCGCCGCTGGGCAAGCATGGCGAACAGCTGGTGCACAGCGCCGGCGGCTACCATCTCGTTGCCCTGCGCAAGGAAGAGAAAATCCTGCCGGGCGCGGTGGTGAAAGAAGCGGTGGAAGAGCGCGCCGAGGCGATTGAAACGGACCAGGGCCGCAAGGTGCGGCGCAAGGAGAAGGACGAGATCAAAGAGCAGGTGATGCTGGAGATGCTGCCCCAGGCGTTCTCCAAGAATCGCCGCAGCTTCGCCTACCTGGCGCCGAAAGACGGCGTGCTGGTGGTGGACGCCGGCTCTGCCAAACAGGCCGAAGACCTCGCCTCTACCCTGCGCAAGAGCCTGGGCTCGCTGCCGGTACGGCCGCCCGCGGTGGAACAGGCACCCGCCTTCACCTTCACCGGCTGGCTGAATGAGACCATCGACATTCCTGGCCAGGTTGCCCTGGGCAGTGAATGCGAACTGAAGGACCCGTCTGAAGACGGTGGTGTGGTGCGCTGTAAGGGCCTGGACCTGAAGGCCGACGAGATCCGCAATCACCTGGATGCCGGTATGCAGGTCACCAAGCTCGCGATCACCTGGGATGACAACGTCTCGTTCGTACTGGACGAGGAACTGGGCATTAAGCGGCTGAAATTTGGCGAGACCCTGCAGGAGCAGCTGGACGACGTTGACGCCGACGACGCGGCCGCGAAATTCGACGCCGCCTTCACCCTGATGACCCTGGAGCTGTCCCGGCTGATTCCTGGCCTGCTCGAGGCCATGGGCGGCGAAGACCGCTCTGCCATCGTCGAAGAGTAAGCCCGGCGGGCACGGGCTTTCCTAGCGGAGGCCCTTGCCCAGACGTTCCCGCTGCCAATCTTTTTCCGGTTCGTTCAGCACCAGCCGCAGCGCCATGACCTCTTCTTCCATGTTGTACTTGATCTCGAAGCCCATGTGCTCGGCCAGCTGCAGCATCGGCCGGTTATCCGGCAGCACATCCCCGACCATCTCCACGGTGCCACGGGCGCGGCAGTAATCGATCATTTTCTGCATCAGCGCGATGCCCAGGCCCTCGCCTTTCATCTTGTCGTGCACCATGACCGCAAACTCGCACTGCAGGTTGTCCGCGTCGGTCCAGGTACGCACCGTCCCCAGGGTCTCCTCACCTTCGGCGTCTTCCCGCGGGGCGTTGGCAATGAACACCATTTCCCGGTCGTAGTCGATCTGCACCATCTGGGCTACGTCTTCCCTAGAGAAATGCTTGCGGTACTGGAAGAACCGATAGCGGATGGATTCCGGCGACTGTAGCTCGTGGAAGGCCCGGTGCGCCGGCTCGTCCTGGGCCAGCACCGGGCGGATGATGACCCGGCGCCCGGATTTCGGCAGCACAATCCATTCCTCCAGCTCCCGGGGATACGGCTGGATAATCGGCTGGCCCGGTTCGTCGGACAGATCGATGGCGACATTCACCGCCACCGCGCCCTGGTCGTTGAACAGCAGCGGCGAAATCTCCAGGCCCCGGATTTCGGGTATGTCGATAACGATCTGGGACAGGGTCACCAGGGTTTCTGATACCGCACGCACGTCCTGGTCCGGCTGCAGGCTATTTTCCTTCAGCAACTTGTACATGTAGGTGCGGCGCAGCAGTTCCCGCGCCAGCACCATGTTCAGGGGCGGCAGGGCAATCTGCCGGTCCGTGGTCACATTGATCTGGGCACCGGAGGCGCCACACACCACCAACGGACCAAACAGAGGATCCCGGGTAATGCCAACGCTGAACTCCACACCGCCCACGTGCTGGTACGAGTGCTGCACGGCAAACCCCAGAAAGCCGCTGTCCGGGAACAGCCGGCGATATTCCTTCATCAGGGTGCGACAGGCGTCGATGATCGCGGGCTCACCACTGAGCTTGCGCAGGGTGCCCTTGTAACGGCGCTGGCTTGGGCTCAGGTCGACAAAGGGATGGCAGCCCTGCTCGTGCACGATGCTGATGTCCACCGGCCGGCGTTCTACGGCAAAAGCCTCCAGCACCTCTTCCACGTCGTCGCAGTACATGGTTTCGATGGTGCCGACACCGTAATCCGCCACCAGGTCCCGGGCCTCTTGGTTTGAAAGCTGCGTGCGCCCGGAACGTAAGGCTTTCAGCACCACCCGCCGGGTGTGACTGCGATCGGCAAAATGATCGGTGAAGGATTCCGGAGTCTCGGTCAGCAGGCGCTGTACCTGCTGGTGGCGCACGTGCTGCATGAACGCCGTGACCGCTTTTTCCGGATTGAAGAAGGACGGTAGGCCGGCCTGGTAAAACTCGTCCCGGGCGTCCATCACCGTGCTCTGGCCGAGCCAGCAGGTAAACACGTTCAGGCGCGTGCCCTTGGACGCCTGTACCACCGCATCGGCAATCTGCAGGCTGTCCTCGGTCAGGCTGGGCGCGTACATGACCAGCACATTGGCCACTTCCGGATCTTTGGCCAGGGCCTTGATGGCCCGGGCGTAGAGTTCCGGCGAGGCGTCGTAGTTCAGGTCGATGGGATTACGACGGGTCCAATAGGGCGGCAGCATTTCCGCCAGCGCCTCAATGGTCTGCTCCGACAGCTGGGCCAACTCGCCACCGAGGTGGGCCAAGCGGTCTACCGCGAGCACCCCTGGCCCTACCCCATTGGCCATGATGGTCAGGGACTCTCTACGCAGTGGCCGCATGCGCGTCAGGGTTTCCAGGGCGTCGAACATCTGCCCCAGGCCATCTACCCGCAGCACACCGGCCCGCTGCAGCATGGCGTCGTAGATTGGGTCGCTGCGGTGTAAACCGGCCGGCAACTGGTGCGGGAACCACTCCGATTCCGGCACCCGGCCGGACTTGACCGCGATCACCGGCTTGGTGCGGGACGCCACCCGCACCGCGGACATGAACCGACGCGGGTTGGGAATATTCTCGATGTGCAGCAGGATGGCCCGGGTTTGGGTGTCCTGGGCCAGGTAATCGATCAGGTCGTCGTGATCGATATCCATGCCATCGCCCAGGGTCAGGAAATACGAAAACCCCACCCCGCGAGCAAAGGCCCAGTCGATCACCGAACTGGCGATGGTGCCAGACTGGCCGACAAAGGCCACCTTACCGGGAATGGCCCCCATGTGCGCGTAGGTGGCGTTCAGACTGCGTGCGGGCACCATCAGGCCAATGGTGTTGGGCCCCAGCACCCGGATGCCCGTTTCCCGGGCGGCTTCACGCACTGAGTACATCAGTGGCTGCCCGGTTTTACTGTGGGTCCGGGACATGCCCCCGGTCATCACGATGGCAGTACGCACACCGGCCTCGCCGAGCCGTTTGATGGTCTTGACCACGGTGTCCGGCGGGGTGCAGACGATGGCCAGCTCCGGAGAGAAGTCCATCTTGGCGACCTTGCGGACACAAGGCACGCCATGGACGTTGTCATAATCGTTCTGATTGACCACCAGCAGCCGGCCGGGATAGCCCCCACCCATGAGGTTGCGCAACACCATGCCACCAAGATTGTTCGACCGCTCGGACGCACCGATGACCACGATGGACGCAGGATTAAACAGGCTTTCGAGGTATCGGGTGCTCAAAAAGGGTCTCCTTGAATGCCATCGGCAGCGACGTCAAACCCGTCGGCTGAGCTCAGCCTGTCACGGCCTGCCATGGGTAACTATCAGAAATCAGGACGGTTATGGACGCCTCTATTATCTTAGGCGCTGATTGATCGATGTGAAACGGCCGTTAACGAGTTTACGACCAAAGAAACACGGCAGCCTGCTTTGTTCCCTGATAACATTGATGAAAATAAAAGCAGATTCAGAGCGTTCAGACACGTATGACCACGGCATTCTTTTCCCACGATGACTGCATGAAGCACAACATGGGCCCGGAACATCCGGAGTGCCCGGAGCGCATCGCGGCCATTCTCAGTTACCTGGCGGACACCGGCCTGGACCAGCAACTGGACTGGGTGCGCCCGGAAGAAATCACCCGTGATCAGCTGTTGTCGGTGCACCCGGAAAAGTACCTGCACCAGCTTGATCTGATGCAGCCGACCCGGGGCCGGGTGTTTACCGACCCGGACACCGCGATGATGCCCGACACACTGCGGGCGGCGCGACTGTCTGCCGGCGCCAACGTGCAGGCCGTGGATATGGTGATGAGCGGCCAGGTGACCAACGCCTTCATCTGCGCCCGGCCGCCCGGCCACCACGCCGAACGCAATAAATCCATGGGCTTCTGTTTCTACAACAACGTCGCGCTGGCAGCGATGCGAGCCCTGACGTTCCACCAGCTGGAGCGGGTCGCCATCATAGATTTCGACGTGCATCAGGGCAATGGCACGGTGGACATTGTCGGTGGCGACGAGCGCATCCTGATGTGCTCCAGTTTCCAGCACCCCTTCTACCCTCACTCACACGTGCACCGGCAGGCAGAGAACATCATCAACACGCCCATTGCCTCGGGATGCGCGGCCATCGAGTATCGCAAAGCCGTGGAAACGGCATGGCTGAAAAAGCTGCAGGACTTTAAGCCCCAACTGATCCTGGTCTCGGCCGGTTTCGACGGGCACCGACTGGATCCTCTGGCGGAGCTGAATCTGGAAGTGGAAGACTATCGCTGGTTAACCGGCATGATCGCCAGTATCGCTGAGGACCACGCCAACGACCGGATCGTTTCGACGCTGGAAGGCGGCTACCATCTGAAGGCGCTGGCCGAAGGTGTGGCAGCACACGTTCAGGTGCTGAACTCGGTGAACTAGCCGGGGCCGTCCGACCCGGAATCGCCACCATAGCCATTCGCCTGCTGCAGTTCCGGGCGCTCACCCTCGCGCTGCAAACGGATATTGGTACGCCGGTTGTCGGCGGGACGTCGGGATACAGGGTATTGGTCCGCGTGGGCTCGTACCGTGATCAGGTCCTCCGGCACACCTCTCGCCTTCAGGTAATCCGCCACCACGTTCGCCCGCTTCTCCGACAGGGCCCGGTTATCAATGCGGCTGCCCAACCGATCGCTGTGACCGTCCACAAAAATGCGCTCGATGGTGACGTCGGCCAGGACGAAAGTGACGATGTCATCCAGCAAGGCGCGGTCACGATCAGACAGGCTGGTGCTGCCGCTGGCGAAAGGAATGCGAGACCGTTGAATCTGATCGTAGTTGACCGGCAGCAGATTCGCGGTGCAGGCCCGGTAATTCTGGAACTGTCCGGAAAAATTGATGTTGGAGACCTGAACACGCACCAGGCGGCCATCGAACCAGGATTCCCGGCTGACCGTCGGCTGCATTCCCTGTAACAGGCCCTGCACCAGCACCATGGCCTGGCGCGTGTCCAGCAACACGGGTCGGTTGCTGTCGGACACGGTGACCTTACCCACGGCCCTGGGGGCTACGCCGGGCCGCCAGGCCGGCGCTTCCACCACCAGGTCGCCTCGGCCTGGCCGCATCATCGGGGATGTGGATTCCAGGAAAAACGTCAGATCTTCACCGGCCCGGTGCCGGAAAACCGCTTTGCCATACCCGGGCACCTCATGCACCAGGGAGCATTCGAACACCGACTCCGCCAGGTACCACTGACTATTGCTGATGCCGGCACCGTAGCTGGCGGCCTCAACGGAAACCGACACCCCAAGCGCCAGGGCGCCGAGCAAGCTCGGGAGAGATTGTGAAGAGCGGGTGGCCATAAAGGGTACCGGAGCCTGTCATTTATTCAGCGTATAGCCGGTTTATCGGCGCTGCCTCTACTGACTTTAGCGCCGGATACAAAAACAAACACTCTTCCCTTCTGCTATAATCCGCCAAATTTTCACTCGGGTCCTGGCCCACTGCTTTGAGCCCTGACCCACGGAACGAACCGCGGAAACCGCCCATGACCGATCAGATCACCCTCACCCGGCCCGACGACTGGCACCTTCATGTGCGGGACGGCGAGATTCTTGCCGATGTGGTTCCGGCCACCGCCGCCTGTTTTGGGCGAGCCATCATCATGCCTAACCTGGTGCCGCCGGTGGTGACCAGCACCGATGCCATGGCCTATCGGGACCGCATCCTGGCGGCTGCCAAGGGCACGGCATTCGAACCGCTGATGACCCTGTACCTGACCGAGAGCACCACCCCCGAGACCATTCGCGAAGCCAAGGCCGCCGGGGTGGTGGCAGCAAAACTCTACCCCGCTGGCGCCACCACCAATTCAGATTCGGGCGTGAAGGATGTGCGCAATATCTACCCGGTACTGGAGGCCATGGCGGACTGCGGCATGCTGCTGCTGGTGCACGGTGAGGTGACCGACGGTGACATCGACATTTTCGACCGGGAAAAGGTTTTCCTGGAACGAGTCTTGGCGCCCACCCTCGAAGCCTTCCCGAACCTGAAGGTGGTGCTGGAACACATCACCACCGCCGATTCTGCGGAATTCGTCCAGCAACACCAGGGCGGTAACCTGGCTGCTACGCTTACGCCCCAGCATTTGATGTACAACCGCAACCACATGCTGGTGGGCGGTATTCGCCCGCACCTGTACTGCCTGCCGATCCTGAAACGCAATCGGCACCAGCAGGCGCTGCGCGACGCGGTCGCCAGCGGCGACAGGCGCTTCTTCCTGGGCACCGATTCTGCGCCGCACGCCAAGGATCGTAAGGAAGCCGCCTGCGGCTGCGCTGGCTGCTACTCGGCCTACGGGGCCCTTGGGCTCTACGCCGAAATTTTCGAGGAACTGGGGGTTCTGGACAAGCTGGAGGCGTTCGCCAGTTTCAACGGTGCTGATTTCTACGGCCTGCCCAGAAACATGGACACTGTGACTCTGGTGCGCGAGCCCTGGACCATGCCGGCGCAACTGCCTCTGGCGGGTGGTCACATCGTTCCCTTGAAAGCGGGTGAAACCGTTCAATGGCGCCTGGCGTAACCTTCCTGAATTCTTATCACCTGGCACGACCGGAGTTTGAGTGACTGACGAAACCAAAGAATTGCATCCGATGTCCCGCCGTTTCCGCGGTTTTTTGCCCGTGGTTGTCGACGTGGAAACCGCGGGCTTCAATCCGGAGCGGGACGCCCTGCTTGAGGTGGCGGCGGTGCTGCTGACCATGGACGAAGACGGATACCTGCAGCGGGGCGACACCCACGTCCAGCAGATCGATCCGTTTGAGGGCGCGAATCTGGAGCAATCGGCGCTGGACTTTACCGGCATCGATCCCTGGAACCCGGAGCGGGAAGCGGTGCCCGAGCGCGAAGGCCTGAGCGAAATCTTCACCCCGATCCGCAAGGCGGTGAAGGCGTTCGACTGCAAACGGGCGGTGCTGGTGGGCCACAACGCCACCTTCGACCACAACTTCGTGTTTGCTGCGGCCATGCGTGCCGACATCAAACGCAACCCGTTTCACCCGTTCTCCACCTTCGACACCGCTACCCTGGCCGGCCTCGCTTACGGCCACACGGTGCTAGCGCAGGCGTGCAAACTGGCGGGCATCCCGTTCAGCAACAAGGAAGCCCATTCCGCCGCCTACGACGCGGAAAAAACCGCCGACCTGTTCTGCGGCATCGTCAATCGCTGGAAAGACCTGGGCGGCTTCCCGCCACCTGTGATCGACGACTCCGAATAAGCCATAAAAAAACCCCGCCGAAGCGGGGTTTTTTGTTTCACCGGGGTACTGATTACCAGTAGATGCCCCGCATGATAGCGGCGAAGGCCACCTGCTCGGTGGACACCTTCGGCTTCTGGCCAGACTTGCTGCCCGCCGCCGCCGGGGAATCCGGGAACATGCGGTAGCCGGTGTTCATCACGATTTCGCCCATCTTCGGCGCCAGCGCGTGCAGGACCTGAGCGAAGATACCCAGGCGGGTAGCGATGCGCTTCGGACGGTAGACGATGGCTTCGGCAACCATGTCGGCGGCCTCTTCTGGCGTCAGAGTCGGAACCGAATCGTAGATCTTGGTCGGCGCGATCATCGGGGTCTTCACCAGCGGCATGTTGATGGTGGTGAAGGTAACGTTACGGTCGGACCACTCGGCCGCGGCACAGCGACTGAAGGCATCCAGCGCCGATTTCGAGGCCACGTAGGCGGAGAACCGGGGCGCGTTGGTCAGTACACCGATGGACGAGATGTTCACCACGTGCCCACGACGACGCTCCAGCATCTTAGGCGCAAAGCCCATGATCAGACGCACGGAACCGAAGTAGTTCAGCTGCATGGTGCGCTCAAAGTCGTGGAAACGATCGAACGACAGATCCAGTGAACGGCGGATGGAGCGGCCGGCGTTGTTCACCAGCACATCCACGTGGCCATGGTTGTCCAGCACCGTTTGTACGAAGCGGTCGGAATCTTCCATGTCGGAGAAGTCACACTGGTAGGCGTGCACGCTGGCGCCACGGGCTTCCAGCTCTTCCGCCACTTCCTGCAGACGCTCCAGCTTGCGGGCACCGATCACCAGGATGGCACCGGCGTCCGCCAGCTTCTGGGCTGTGGCCAGGCCGATACCGGAAGTTGCGCCAGTAACCACGCACACACGACCTTCGACGGTGCCGCGCAGGGTACGGTCCTTGAACAGGTCGGGATCCAGATTGCGCTCCCAGTAATCCCAGATCACTGCGGAGTACTCATCCAACCGCGGCACTTCAATGCCGGTATCCTTCAGCACCCGCTCGGTCTCGCGCGCGTCGAATCGGGTCGGGTAGTTGATGAACGACATAACCGATGGCGGAATGCCCATGTCGTCCAACACCGCGCTGGTCAGACGCTTCACCGGCGGCAAGTTTTTCAGGCTCTGGCGGATGAAGGGCGGAATGAAGCCAAACATGCGCGAGTCAATGCGCATACCCATCTTGGGCGCGTGACCGGCTTCGGAGAAGATATTCAGGATCTCGCCAACCTTGTACGGGTCGGAGTCCACCAGGTGGAAGCAGTTTCCGTCTTCGCCGTCCAGGTGGGCGATGTGGTCCATGGCGTTAACCACGAAGTCCACTGGCACGATGTTCAGGCGGCCACCTTCAATACCGATGGTGGGAACCCACTGCGGCAGGGCGTGACGGATCTTCTGAATCATCTTGAAGAAGTAATAGGGGCCGTCAACCTTGTCCATCTCGCCGGTCTTGGAGTGACCGATGACCATGCCGGGACGGTAAATGCGGAAAGGTACCTTGCACTCTTCACGCACCACCTTCTCGGATTCGTGCTTGGTGAGCAGGTACGGATGATCCAGTTTCTCCGCTTCCTCGAACATGTCCTCACGGAAGGTGCCTTTGAACATGCCCGCGGCAGCGATGGAAGAGACGTGATGGAAGTGCTTGGCGCCCAGAGCTTCGGCCGCGTTCACGGCGGCGCGGGTGCCTTCGATGTTGGTGGCTTGCTGGGCCTCTTCATCAGCACCCATGTCATACACGGCAGCAAGGTGGAAGAAATGATCAATCTTGCCTTCCAGGTCTTTCAGGACCTTGGAATCGATACCCAAGTTGGTACTGGTCAGGTCACCAATCACGGCCTTGACCTGGGATTCGTCAGCACCCCAGCGCTCGCGCAGCTTGTCCAGCTTGCCCTGGGACTGTTCGCGCACCAGTACGTAAACTGTGCCACCACGTGCCAACAGTTTTTCCACGAGGAAACGGCCAATGAATCCGGTGCCACCCGTTAGGAAATAGTTCATTTATTTTCCACCCTGCTTGTTGCTCATTTGTTGTCTATCCATGCCGGCACCCCTATAGACTTTGGTCGTAGGTTTGTCCGGGAACGACGGCATTGTACTTAACTGCAACCCTCATGTATCGAACTTTATTAGAGCATTTACTCTGTAACTTGTTGTTTTTTATAGAGCTATTACTCTAACTTCAGGCGAAGGGTTGCGTAGCGCCTGTCTGCAATGCCGACACAGTGGCTCTGAGACTAGCACATGACACGCTCAATGCATGCCCTTGGTTCCATCGGCGGAAAGCAAATGAAACACCCCGCCAGCAATGCCATAATCGGGAACTTATTGCGCCACCCGGCGTCACCTTCATTCACCGAAATCCAGCACTTGCGGAAATCACCATGCACAAAGACGATCCGAACGCAGAACGCTACATCACCATCGCCCGCGCCTGCCTGAAGGCGATCAACGACACCGCCGAACACGCCGGCTCCCGGGAAGAAAAAATTCAGGCGGTTTACCAGGCCATTGATTCGGCGTTCCAGGCGGAATTCGCCGACTACCGCCAGTCCGTTGCGATCATGGCTACCGTGCTGGAACGCATTGCCTCCGGCCAGCTTGATGCCGCTGCCGCCGCCGATCTGGCCCGCAAAACGCTGGACCAGCAGCCGGAAACCACCCGCAACGCGTTGATGCACTGAACACCACTGAACTTGCGATCAAACCTCGAGGTCCTATGAGCACTGGCACTGTTTCTGTTTCCCCTGCACGTTTGACCCTGTCTGCCCTTCTGGCGCTGTTGCTGGTGCTTGGCATTGCAATGGCCGCGTCTGCGGCCCAGGTGCCCACCAAAAGCCCGAGCGACGATAACGACTATCGCATCCTTGAGCTGGCGAACGGCTTGCAGGCGGTGCTGGTGTCGGACGCGAACGCCGACAAAGCCGCCGCATCGCTGAACGTTGCCGTCGGCAGTGGCGATGATCCCGCGGACCGGGAAGGTTTGGCGCATTTTCTCGAGCACATGCTGTTCCTCGGTACTGAGAAGTACCCGGAACCCGGGGAATATCAGCAGTTCATCAAGAGCCACGGCGGCCGTCATAATGCGTTTACCGCGTTCCAGGACACCAACTACTTCTTCGATGTTGAAGCCCAGTTCCTGGAGCCGGCGCTCGACCGCTTTGCCGAGCAGTTCGCCGCCCCGCTGTTCACCCCCGAACTCGTGGACCGCGAGCGCAATGCCGTGCATTCCGAATTCACTTCAAAGCAGAAAGAAGACGGTCGTCGGTTCTATTCCGTCAAGAAAGCGGCCAGCAATCCGGAGCATGCCTTCAGCCAATTTTCAGTGGGCAACCTGACCACCCTGGAAAACACCGAAGACAATCCGCTTCGACCGGACCTGGTTCAGTTCTGGAAGGACCACTATTCCGCCAACCTGATGACACTCGCGGTGTATGGTCCGCAAACCCTGGATGAGCTCGAGCAAATGGTGGTCGAGCGTTTCAGTGCCATCGAAAACCGCGGGTTGACGGCCAAGCAGCACCCGGCCGACTTTTACCGCTCCGATGCCCTGCCCGCCAAGGTCACCGCCGATGCCGTCAAGGATGTGCGGAGCCTGAACCTGTCCTTCCCGATTCCGTCGCAGCAGGCTAACTACCGCACCAAACCGGCAAGCTACGTGGCCAACCTGCTGGGTCACGAGGGACCGGGCAGCCTGTTTGACGTGCTGAAACAGGCCGGTCTGGTGGAGAGCCTGTCCGCCGGCCTCGGCATGGACACGGGCGACAGCGCCACGCTGGAGATCAGCATGGCGTTGACCCCCGAAGGCCTGGAGCGCCAGGACGCCATCCTGCCGCTGGTGTTCGAATACATCGAGCGGATCAAGGCCGACGGCATTAGCGAACAGCGCTTCAGCGAAATGCAGCAGTTGGCCCGGATCGACTTCCGCTTCCGCGAGCAGAGTGATCCGATCCATGAGGTCATGTCGCTGTCACGGTCGCTGCGGCATTACCCGGCCGAAGACGTGCTCAGCGCCCCCTGGCTGCTGGAGCGCTACGCGCCGGAGCAGTACGCCGAGATACTCGATCGCCTGACCGCCGATAACGTGATGGTGTTTGTACTGGCGCCGGAGCCTGAGCTAGAGAGCCCACAGCAAACCGTTTGGTACGGCGCCGAGTGGACCCGTGAGGATTTGGACCCCAATACACTGACCGCGTCAGCGCCAGCCAAGCTCGCGGCCCAACTGCGCCTGCCCCAGGCCAATCCGTTTGTACCGGAAGACCTGGAAATGGTCGCAGGCTCGAGCATGGAGCAGCCAACCAGGCTGGCCAGCCGTGATGGTCTGGAAATCTGGTTCGCCCGGGACACCCGCTTCCAGACTCCGAAAGCGAATGTGTACATCAGCCTGCGGACGCCGGCAGCACGAGTTTCCGCTCGCAGCACCGTGCTGACCCAGTTGCTGGTTGACGCGGTGAACACCAATCTCAACGCCTGGGCGTACTCGGCTCGCCTGGCCGGCCTCGACTACAGCGTGTACCCGCACCTGCGCGGCGTCACTGTGAAAGTGGGCGGCTACAGCGACAAGCTTCACACCCTGATCAACCGGATTCTGATGCAGCTCGCCGACCCGGAGCTGACCCAACAGCGGTTCGACATTGCCCGCCAGAACCTGGTTGACAGCCTGCAGAACAAGGCCAAGGATCGGCCGGTTGACCAGACCTCCGAGTTTATTCAGAGTGCCTTGATCGAAGGTGCCTGGAGCACCGAGGACAAGCTGGCCGCCGCCAAACAGGTCACCCTGGACGAGCTGGAGTCCTTCGCGGATGCGCTGCTTGCGGAGGTGGACCCGGTGATGCTGGCGCACGGCAATCTGACCCACGCCTACGCCCTGAACCTGGCCCAGCAGGTACGGGCCGTGGTTCTGGCGGACAGCTCCATCACCCAGGTCGATCGCAGCCGGGTGCGGCAGTTGCCGCCGGAAGAAACCCTAGTCAGCCTGGATGTCACCCATCCGGATACTGGCTACACGCTCTACATGCAGGGAGACAACACCGGCTTGGCGGAACGCGCCCGGTTCCGGTTGCTGGGCCAGATCATCAGCAGCCCGTTCTACGAGGAAATTCGCACCAACCGGCAGCTCGGCTACATCGTGTACGCAACCCCGTTCGAAATGCTGGAGACGCCGGCACTGGGCTTCGTGGTGCAATCCCCCGAGGCCAGCCAGGCTGACATTGATCAAGCGGTGCGGGAATTTAACCAGCAGTTCGAGGCCCGTTTGGCCAACCTGGACGAACCCAGTCTTGCGAGGGAGAAACAGGCGGTTATTAGCAAACTGCTGGAGCGCGACCGCCAGCTCGGT
This sequence comes from Marinobacter sp., assembly GCA_052031745.1. Lineage (GTDB taxonomy): Bacteria > Pseudomonadota > Gammaproteobacteria > Pseudomonadales > Oleiphilaceae > Marinobacter. The sequence continues at coordinate 16,004 of JBPEXK010000233.1, forward strand.
GACGTATCCGGGCGCTACTGGCAGGAAATTGATCGCAACGCCGAGCAGTTTGACTCCCGCGAGCGACTGGCGGAAGCGGTGCAGTCAGTTACCAAAGCCGAGTTGCTGGCAACCTTCAAGCAAGCCGTCCAGGAGCGTGAGCGAGCGCTGCGGGTGGTGACAGGCCA
>JBPEXK010000234.1:0-5513 GCA_052031745.1 Marinobacter sp.
CACTTGGCAAGCCAGAATTTCAGGAGTAGAGTGGGTCGCGTAGGAAAGATTCAGTAAAGCATTTCATGAATAAGACGTACCTCCGCAGTTAGTAGTGACCGTCCTGTTTTTGATTCCGCGAGTTCTGTATTTCCGTAAGCGCAAGCCTGCGTCACAACGGCGTACGGCAGCAGATTATTGATTGATTTCAGGAAGTTTAAGTATGTCTACTACTACCGGTACTGTTAAGTTCTTCAACGAAGCGAAAGGCTTTGGCTTTATCACTCGTGAAGGCGGCCCGGACGTATTCGTTCACTACAGCGCTATTCAGGGCAGCGGTTTCAAAACCCTGGCAGAAGGCCAGCAGGTTGAGTTCACCGTTACCCAGGGCCAGAAAGGTCCTCAGGCGGAGAACGTTGTTGCTCTGTAATCCGTAACGGATTAAGCAATGACAAAAAGGCAGCTTCGGCTGCCTTTTTTTGTGTCTGGCCGTCGGTAACACCCGGTGTGCTTTGTGATTTTTGCATCGCTGTGTAATCTTAGTGCCCCTGTTGCTCGTGAAAACGGACGTCGAGATATCAGGACCAGTTCATGCTCAAGACCCTCAAGGCCATCTGGATCTTTTCCTGGGCCATTTTGCTGACCATCCTCCTGTTTTTACCCATTGTCATTGCGGCACTGGCGGGCAAGCGCGGCGACGCGGCCTTCCACGGCACTCAGGTGTTTGCCTGGGTCATCCTGAAGGTGTGTGGAATTCGCCTGGTGGTGCGCGGCCGGGAGCACATCCAGCCGAACCAGCGCTACGTCATCCTGAGCAACCACGCCTCCTATTTCGACCCGCCGGCGCTGGTGCTGGCTCTGGGCCTCCAGTACCGCTGGGTGATCAAGAAGGAATTGCGCAAGGTACCGCTGTTCGGCCTGGCCCTGGAAACCTCCCGCAATCTGTTCATCGACCGGTCCCGGGGCAGCGACGCGCTCGAGAGCATCAAGCAGGGAGTGGCTCAATTGCCGGACGGCACCGGCATCCTGATGTTTCCAGAGGGCACCCGGTCCTGGGACGGCCAGTTGCTGCCGTTCAAGAAGGGCGGGTTCGTCATCGCCCGGGACGGCCAGCTGCCGATACTGCCGGTGACCATTCGTGGCTCCCACGACCGGCTGCCCAAGGGTCAGGCGGCCTTCACCCCCGGGGTCATTGAGATCCTGATCCACCCGCCGGTCGCAACCGCCGACCGCAGCCTCGACAGCCTGAAAGCAGAGGTGCGGGGCACAATTGCCGCCGCACTTTGATGGACGGACTGGTTACTCCCCAAAAATCTCCCGGTAGAACCGTAGGGTGCCTTCCCAGGAGCGGTTAGCGGCGGCCTCGTCATAGCCCACCGGCATGCCAAATTCCTCGGCAAACCGGTCAGCACCCGGGTTGGTGAAGGAGTGCAGTACGCCGGGGAAGGTGACCAGGGTCAGATCGACACCGGCGTCCTGCATTTCCTGCACCAGTCCTGCCACCTGGTCCGACGGCACCATCTTGTCGGCGCCACCGGTGTAGACCTGAACACGCGCCGACACCTGCCCGGGCTCTGCGGTCAGCGGGCTACCCAGGGCGCCGTGGTAGCTCACGACGCCGTCCAGATCCACACCCAGTCGCGCCATGTTCAGCACCACCGCACCGCCAAAACAATAGCCCTGGGCGGCAATGCGGTTTTCATCCACGGAGTCATGGTCGGCCAGCAGCTGTTTGGCCGTCATAAACCGGGTCTTGATCTGCTCAATGTCCCGGGTCGCTTCCTGCATGAATTGTTTGGCGGTGTCCGGATGCTCTGCCAGCTTGCCGCTGCCGTACATGTCCAAGGCAAAGGCGGTGTAGCCGGCGGCGGCCAGTTTCTCGGCCTGGTCCCGGGCAAACTCGTTGTGGCCCCACCACTCGTGGACCACCAGCACCCCTGGCCGTTCGCCCTCGATGGCGTCGTCCCAGGCCAAGTAGCCGGTGAAGGTCTGATCGTCGATCTGATACTCAATGGTTTCGGTTTGCATGGCGGCGCCTGCCTGCGTGCTGGCCATAGTGAAAAGGATGCCGGCGAGGGCCGGCAGGGTGCATCGTGTCATCGGTATTCTCCTTTTGGAGCCTGTTCGGTGCGTAACCGCTTTGACTACACTGCTTCAAGATAGCCGTCATTTGCTCATCAGTGGGGAGGTTGTCCATGAAAATCGGCGTACCAAGGGAAATTAAAAACCGTGAGTACCGGGTCGGCATGACCCCCGCCGCGGTGCACGAGCTGTGTCAGCACGGCCATCAGGTGATGGTGGAGGCCGACGCCGGGGCGGCCATTGGCTTTGCCGATGCGGATTATCAGAGTGCCGGCGCGCAGATACTGAAAACCGCCGCCGAGGTCTTCGATACCGCCGAGCTGATCGTCAAGGTGAAAGAGCCCCAGGCCAAGGAGCGGGCGATGCTGCGCCCGGATCACACCTTGTTTACTTATCTGCATCTGGCGCCGGATCAGGCCCAGACCGACGATCTGGTCGCTTCCGGCGCTACCTGCATCGCCTATGAGACGGTGACCGATCGCACCGGGCGTTTGCCGCTGCTGGCACCCATGTCGGAAGTGGCCGGCCGGATGGCGATCCAGGCCGGTGCCCACTGTCTGGAAAAGGCGTCTGGTGGTCGGGGCGTGCTGCTGGGCGGGGTGCCCGGCGTCAGCGCCGCCCGGGTGACCATTATTGGCGGCGGCGTGGTGGGGCAGAATGCCCTGGCGATGGCGGTGGGCATGGGGGCCCAGGTCACCGTGCTGGATCGCAACATGGACGTGTTGCGGATGCTGGACAACCTGTACGGCAATCGCATCACCACCCTGTTTTCCACCGCGCAGACCCTGGACCAAGCAGTCACCGAGTCCGACCTGGTGGTCGGCGGTGTGCTGATCCCCGGCGCCTCGGCGCCAAAACTGGTAACCCGGGACATGATCCGGCGGATGCCGGAAGGTAGCGTGATCGTGGATGTGGCCATTGATCAGGGGGGCTGCATCGAAACCTCCCGACCCACCACCCACGATGACCCCACGTACCTGGTCGACGGTGTGGTACATTACTGCGTGGCAAACATGCCCGGTGCCGTGGCCCGCACCTCGACCCTGGCCCTGAACAACGTCACCCTGCCTTTCATCACGGCATTGGCGACCAAGGGCGCAGTGCAGGCCATGAAGGACGACCCGCATCTGCTGGCCGGACTGAACGTATCCGGTGGCAAGGTCACCTACAGGGAAGTGGCGGAAGCAACCGGCCACCCATACACAAACCCTGAATCCCTGCTGGGATCCTGAGCCGTAAAACCCTCGGAGAACGCATGAAACTGATTGGATCTACCACGTCGCCGTACGTTCGGCGTATTCGCATTCTGCTGGATGAGGAACGTTACGATTTCATCAATCTGAACATCTATGGCGAAGGTCGGGATACGCTGCGCAAGAGCAACCCGGCGCTGAAGATACCGGTGTTGGAAGACGACGGGCAGGAAATCTACGATTCCCGGATCATTGCCCGCTACATCAGTGCCAAGCAGGGCCGCGATCCGCTGACCTGGGATCAGCAAAACCAGCTCACCCTGATTGACGGTGCCAACGACTCTGCGGTGACCCTGCTGCTGTCGCAAAAATCCGGCATCGATACCAACCAGGACCTGATGTTTTTCAACCTGCAGCGGGAGCGGATCATGACCACGCTGCGGACCCTGGCGGCGATGGTGGACGACGGTCAGTTTGCCACCTGGAACTACCCGGCCATCTGCCTGTATTGCCTGGTGGACTGGCTCGAATTCCGGGAGCTGGTGGACTGGTCGGGGCTCGAAAGCCTGCTGGCCTTCCGTGACAAGCGTAAGCACAAGCCCTGGGTGGCCGAAACCGACCCCCGCCTGAGCTAAGGGGCCAGGGCCATCTCCACAGTGGGTGGGGGTGGCCCCGTCGATGGCTGCAAATTGGCACAAAAAATCACCAATTCGGCTTCCCCAATCGCTGATCTTGACTATAGTAGAGGAGAAGGCCGGCATCCGATCCGTGCGAATCGGTTCGCCGTACTGACTATACTAACAACAGCGATCCAAGGGGGTCATCCATGCTCCTGTCTCATGCATTTGGTCTGTTCACCCACCCCGATGATGAGTGGGCTTCCATTCGAAAAGAACACCATACCCCGCGCCGTCTCTACGTCGCTTACGTCCTGATACTCGCTGCCATCGGCCCGATCTGCGCCTACATTTCCACCGCCCACTTCGGTTGGACCGTGGGTAACGACCGGCTGATCAAGCTCACCGAAATCAGTGCCCTGCAATTGAGTGTGTTGACCTACCTGGCCATGCTGGTCGGGGTCTTCGCCCTGGGTTACGCCGTTAACTGGATGGCAAAAACCTACGGGGCCAGGGAAGAGCACGTGCCCTCCTACGGTATCGCGTTGGCTGCCTACTCGTGCACGCCGCTATTCCTGGCCGGTTTTGCCCTGCTGTATCCGGTGCCCTGGTTCAATGCCATCGTATTCCTGGTGGCGGCCTGCTACGGCGCCTGGCTGATGTACGACGGGCTGCCGATTGTCATGGGCATCGATAAAGACCGGGCGGTGTTCTACGGCGGCGCGCTGTTGACCGTGGCGCTGGTGATTCTGGTGTCCACCCGGGTCGGTTCCGTGATCCTGTGGAACTTCGGTGTGGGCCCGGTTTTTGTCAGCGGCTAGCGGCCTGAACTGACACCTCACGCCATCGGTCCGGGATGATACAGGCCGGCAGGGCTGGAGCAGCCATTGCCGGCCGATCCAGATTCTGCCAGCCTGAAGCACATTACCCAGTGCAACAGGAGAGGCAACGATGACAGAGGATAAACGTCGCCGCCATTCGGCCCCGGTGGTAGACGGCATCGGCAAATCCGCCAGCCGGGCTATGCTGCGCGCGGTTGGCTTCAACGACGACGATTTCAAGAAACCCCAGGTGGGCATTGCTTCCACTTGGAGTAACCTCACCCCGTGCAACATGCACATTGACGGCCTGGCCCGACATTCGGCGGCGGGCGCCGACGAGGCCGGCGGCAAGTCCCTGATCTTCAATACCATTACCGTGTCCGACGGCATCGCCAACGGCACCGAAGGGATGAAGTATTCCCTGGTATCCCGGGAGGTGATCGCCGATTCCATCGAAACCGTCGCCGGCTGTGAGGGCTTCGACGGCCTGGTGGCCATCGGCGGCTGCGACAAGAACATGCCCGGCTGCATGATGGGTCTGGCGCGCCTGAACCGGCCGTCGGTGTTCGTCTACGGCGGCACCATCCTGCCCGGGGACAACCACACCGACATCATTTCCGTGTTCGAGGCCGTGGGTGCCCATGCCCGGGGCGATCTTGACCTGATCGAGGTCAAACAGATCGAGGAAACCGCGATACCCGGGCCCGGCTCCTGTGGCGGTATGTACACCGCCAACACCATGGCTTCGGCCATTGAGGCCATGGGCATGAGCCTGCCGGGCAGCTCGGCCCAGAACGCGGTGTCCGACACCAAGGCCGAGG
>JBPEXK010000235.1:0-3192 GCA_052031745.1 Marinobacter sp.
ATGCCCAGACTGAGTCGGGTGATTTTCAGGTAGGGATCCGACAGCCATTTGCCGGCGAGATCCAGCCAGTCTTTGAGCCGATGGTTCACCGGTTCCGGGATGTCAGCACCGCGAACTTCCACCTCCCCCGAAGGTGACTGGTTCAGGGCCAGCTCGACGCCATCTACCTCGAAATCTTCAAAGACCACCCGCAGCCGCAGCAGCGAGGACAGAAAATCAAACCGGACCCGCAGGTGATCGATGCGGGCGACCGTAAGATTGGAGTCGGGGTTGGCAATGGCGATATCACGGGCGGTGAACGAGGGGTCCAGCCAGTACCAGCGCGACGCCAGGCTGCCGATCGTCACCTCCTGGCCGATACGCTCGGACAATGCCTCGGCCAGGTCGTCGGCGAAGGCATCCACATTGCGGGTAAGCTGACGCCCGAGGCCCGCATAGAGCGCGAATACCAGCAGCACCACGAGCAAGAACCACCACACCAGGCTGGAGAGCCGGGCGGCGACTCTGACCGGCGGGCTCTCTGCCAATTCCTCCGGCCAGGGGGGCTCGCGGTCAGAATGGGACATTAGGTCGCCTTACAGGCCAGAACGGCCGGGTAGAACAGGATCAGAGCAGGACCACATCGTACTGCTCCTGGCTGTAGAAGGGTTCGACCTGGAAGCGGATGGTCTTGCTGATGAAGGTTTCCAGATCGGCCACGTTGTCGGACTCTTCGTCCAACAGCCGATCCACCACGCTCTGGGACGCCATCACCAGGTAGTTCTCGGCCTCGTAGGCGCGGTTGACCCGCAGGATCTCCCGGAAGATTTCGTAGCACACGGTTTCGCTGGTTTTCAGGAAGCCGCGGCCGTCACAGATCGGACAGGGTTCACACAACACCTGCCCAAGGCTTTCAGTGGTGCGCTTGCGGGTCATCTCCACCAGCCCCAACTCGGACACGCCGGTGATCTTGGTCTTGGCGTGGTCCCGCTCCAGCATCTTCTCCAGCATCCGGTGAACCTGGCGCTGGTGCTCGGTGTCTTCCATGTCGATGAAATCGATGATGATGATGCCACCGAGGTTGCGTAGGCGCAGCTGCCGGCTAATGGCGCGGGCCGCTTCCAGGTTGGTCTTGAAGATGGTCTCTTCGAGATTGCGGTGGCCGACAAAGCCGCCGGTGTTGATGTCGATGGTGGTCATCGCCTCGGTCTGGTCTATGATGACGTAACCACCGGACTTGAGCTGAACCTTGCGGCTGAGCGCTTTCTGAATCTCGTCTTCCACCGAATAGAGATCGAAGATCGGCCGCTCGCCCGGGTAGTACTCAACCTTGTCGGCGAATTCGGTCACGAACTCCTCGACGAACTCGATCACCCGCTGGTGACTCTCACGGCTGTCGATGCGCACCTTCTCAGTCTGGGGCCGAATCAGATCCCGAATGGTACGAATGAACAGCGGTAGATCCTGGTACACCACCGCTGGCGCCTGCACTCGGGCAATGCGCTCATGGATCGACTGACTCAGGCGGTGCAGGTAGGTCATGTCCCCGATCAGCTCTTCCGGAGAGGCCGCCTCGGCCGCAGTCCGGATGATGTAGCCGCCTTCCACCTCGGTCTCTTTGGCCGCCGCCTCATCCACCAGGCCTTTCAGGCGTGCGCGCTCGGTTTCGTCCTCGATACGCTGGGAGATTCCAACATGGCTGACCCCCGGCATGAACACCAGGTAGCGGGACGGGATCGACAATTGCGTAGTCAGACGAGCACCCTTGGTGCCGATGGGGTCTTTGGTAACCTGGACCACCAGGGACTGGCCTTCCCGCAGCAGGGTCCGGATGTCGGGTACGGTTTTGGGCCCGTCGTTGGGCTCATCACTGGCGGATTGGGTGACCACGTCGGAGGCATGGATGAAGGCGGCCCGCTCCAGGCCAATGTCGACAAAGGCGGCTTCCATACCGGGCAGCACCCGAACCACCTTGCCCTTGTAGATGTTGCCGACGATGCCCTTGCGACTGGTGCGCTCGATGTAGGCTTCCTGCAACATCCCGTTTTCAACCAGCGCAACGCGGGTTTCCACGGGGGTGACGTTGATCAGGATCTCTTCACTCATGTACGGCTCTCCAGACTGTTTGGCCAGTTCTCCCAGACCGGATGACCGGCGTCCGCCAGCAAATCGGCGGTTTCCTGCAGGGGCAGCCCGACCACGGCACTGTAACTACCCTGCAGATCACTGACAAAAATACCACCAAGGCCCTGAATGCCATAGCTTCCAGCCTTGTCCATAGGCTCGCCACTGGCAACGTAGGCGGCAATTTCCGCCGATGACAGGGGACGGAACCGAACGTTGGTGGTCACCACGCGGCACTCGCAACGGTCGCCCCGTGCGACCGCAATCGCGGTCATCACCTGATGACAGGCGCCGGACAGGCGCTGCAGTGTGGCCACGGCATCGTCGGCATCCACCGGCTTACCCAGAATGACGCCCTCGAGGACCACCGAGGTGTCAGAGCCCAGTACCGTCGCCTCGGGGCTTTCTTGCGCCACCGCCAGTGCCTTGTCCCGCGCCAGCCGCGCCACATAGAGCTCAGCGGGTTCGTCCGCCAGCGGTGTCTCGTCCACGTCCGCCGGCTGTACGGAGAAAGTGACACCAATCTGCCGCAGCAGCTCGGCCCGACGCGGTGAGGCCGAGGCAAGAATGATGGAGGACATGCCTACCCCAATTTTCGGTTGATGTTATCAAGGAGAATGCAGAATACCGGCCAGGCCAGGGCACTGGTCAGCGCCGGCCACAGGTAGCTGAACCCGGCGTCGTCGGCGCCGAGCAGCTGCTTGATGAAGTGCACGAGCATCTGGTTGATCCCCAGCAACAGGAACACCATCAGGCATTGCTGGGGCATCGGGTACATGCGCAGGCGCTGGTGTACGGTCAGCACCAAAAAGGCAATCAGGCCCATGGCCAGTGCGTTCACCCCCAACGGGGTAGCTTCCAGCACGTCCAACAGCAAGCCGAGCATCCAGGCCAGGAAAATACCGAATTGGGCCGGGGCGCGGAAGGTCCAGTAGAACACCACCAGGCCCAGCCATTCCGGCCGGAACTCGAACCAACCCACGGGGAACAACGAAATGCTGAGCACCAGCGCAGCGACCACCGACAGGATAAACACCGGGTAACTGATCACCGACAGCATCAGCCTTCCTCCCCTAACGCCGCGGCCTC
>JBPEXK010000236.1:0-5233 GCA_052031745.1 Marinobacter sp.
CGCGGATTCCGGACATGCCCCTGCCGCTGCCAATGTTCGAGATCTTCGTGTACTCGCCCCGGGTTGAGGGCGTGCACCTGCGTGGCGGCAAGGTCGCCCGGGGCGGCCTGCGCTGGTCCGACCGCTTTGAGGACTACCGCACCGAAATCCTTGGCTTGGTAAAAGCCCAGCAGGTGAAGAACGCGGTGATCGTGCCGGTTGGCGCCAAGGGCGGGTTCGTGGCCAAGCGCCTGCCTGACCCCTCCGACCGGGAAGCCTTCCAGGCCGAAGGCGTGGAGGCCTACAAGACCTTTATCCGTGGCCTGCTGGACATCACCGACAACCTGGTGGATGCCGGTATCCAGCCGCCAGAGCGGGTGGTACGACACGACGATGACGACCACTACCTGGTGGTGGCAGCCGACAAGGGCACGGCTACCTTCTCCGACATCGCCAACGGACTGTCCGCGGAATACGGCTTCTGGATGGGCGATGCCTTTGCCTCCGGCGGCAGCAACGGCTACGACCACAAGAAGATGGGCATCACCGCCCGCGGTGCCTGGGTATCGGTGGAGCGTCACTTCCGGGAAATGGGCATCAACCCGGCCCTGGATGAATTCACCGCCATCGGCATCGGCGACATGGGCGGCGACGTGTTTGGCAACGGCATGCTGTGCTCGGAGAAGACCAAGCTGGTGGCCGCGTTCAACCACGTCCACATCTTCATCGATCCGAATCCAAACCCGGAGAAGAGCTACAAGGAGCGCAAGCGTCTGTTCGAGATGCCGCGCTCGGCCTGGACCGATTACGACACCAAGCTGATCTCCGAGGGCGGCGGCGTGTTCAGCCGTAACGCCAAGTCGATCCCGGTCAGCCCTGAAATGAAAAAGCTGCTTGGCATCAAGTCCGACCGGGTGCCGCCCAACATGCTGATCTCCCACATCCTCAAGGCTCAGGTGGATCTGCTCTGGGTTGGCGGTATCGGCACCTACGTAAAAGCGGCCAGCGAATCCCACAGCGACGTCGGCGACAAAGCCAACGACGGCCTGCGGGTCAACGGCAATGAGCTTCGCTGTAAGGTCGTGGGTGAGGGTGGCAACCTGGGGCTGACTCAACTGGGGCGCATCGAGTACGCGCTTCGGGGTGGCCGCCTGAACACCGACTTCATCGACAACTCCGGCGGCGTGGACTGCTCGGACCACGAAGTGAACATGAAGATCCTGCTGAACCAGGCGGTGGCCATGGGCGACCTGACCAGCAAGCAGCGCAACGTCATGCTTGAGGAAATGACCGACGACGTGGCCGGCCTGGTGCTGAAGAACAACTACCGGCAGACCCAGGCGATCAGCATCGCCAGCGAAGACGCTGCGATCCGTCTGGAGGAATACCGCCGGCTGATGAACACCCTGGAGCTCGAGGGCAAGCTGAACCGGTCGCTGGAGTTCCTGCCCGACGACGAAACCCTGTCCGAGCGCAAGCTGGACAAGAAGGGTCTGACCCGGCCGGAACTGTCGGTGCTGATCTCCTACGTTAAGGGTGATCTGAAGCAGACCCTGATCGACAGCTCACTGCCGGATGAGCCTCTGCTGGCGGGTGAGATGTACAAGGTGTTCCCACGGGGCCTGACCCAGAAGTTCTCCCGGGAGCTGGGCGAGCACCAGCTGCGGCGTGAAATCATCGCCACCCAGATTGCCAACGACATGGTCAACCACATGGGCATCACCTTTGTGGAGCGGCTGAGTCAGTCCACCGGCGCCGATGCCGCGTCCATCGCCCTGGCCTGGATCATCGCCCGGGATGTGTTCCGCATCGACAACTGGTGGGACAAGATCGAGGACCAGGACTTCCACGTCTCGGCCCAGCTGCAGATGGAGCTGATGCAGGACCTGATGCGCCTGATGCGCCGGTCCGTGCGTTGGCTGCTGCGCAACCGCCGCGCCGAGCTCAGCATCCAGAACCACATCGAGCGGTTTGCCGACAGTGTTTGGGCGATCACCGCCAGTCTGCCGGATTACCTGGGCGAACATGCTCGTACTGCCTGGGAGAAACGCCACGCCACGCTGACCGAAGCAGGTCTGCCGAACGAGCTGGCGTCGGTGGTATCGGGGACCGATTACCTGTATTCGTCCCTGGGCATCATCGAAGCCCAGGAGGCCACTGGCATGCCGCTGAAGACCGTGGCGAACCTGTACTACGAGATTGGCGACAAGCTCGACCTGAACTGGTTCGCCCGGGCCATCGCTTCGCTGGCGCCGGCCTCCCACTGGCAGGCCCTGGCCCGGGAGAGCTTCCGGGAAGATCTGGAGTGGCAGCAGCGCGCACTGACCACCGGGGTGCTGCGTCTGGCTGAGAAGCCGGACGATGTCGCCGCCTGCGTCGACGCCTGGTTGGACCGCCACGTGCTGATGATCCAGCGCTGGAAATCGATGCTGTCGGAACTGAAGAGCGTGCGCGAACCGGAGTACGCCATGTTCTCGGTGGCGCTGCGGGAGCTGCTGGACCTGGCCCAGAGCACCATGCACTCGGGCCAGCTTGAGGTGGAAAGCGAAACCGAGAGCGGTTCAGAGACCGAAGCCGGCAGCCAGGTCGAGAGTGCGACCAGTTGATTATTGCTTTGCGTGGGTGAATGCCGTTCAATCGGAACGGTCATAAGCTTTTAAGGGAGTGTTTCGATGGGTCAGCTTGACCGTCTACTTGAGAAGAACCGGGCCTGGGCCGATGGCATCAAGGCGGACGATCCGCAGTTTTTCGACCGTCTGTCCAGCCAGCAGGCTCCGGAATACCTTTGGATTGGCTGCGCAGATAGTCGTGTTCCTGCCAACCAGATCGTGGATCTGATGCCGGGCGAACTGTTTGTGCATCGCAACGTCGCCAACGTTGTGGTTCACACCGATTTCAACTGCCTTTCGGTGCTTCAGTACGCCGTGGATGTGCTCAAGGTTAAGCACATCTTAGTGGTTGGTCATTATGGCTGTGGTGGCGTACGAGCGGCTTTGCTGAATGAGGGCTCCGGTCTGATCACCAACTGGCTGCGTCATGTTCAAGACGTACGTGACAAGCACAAGCCGATTTTGGAACCGATCACTGACGTTAAGGATCGGGTGGATCGACTCTGCGAGCTGAACGTTATCGAGCAAGTGGATCACGTTTGCCAGAACAGTATTGTTCAGGACGCGTGGCAACGTGGCCAGGCCCTGACCGTCCACGGGTTCGTCTACGATCTGGCGGATGGCATCCTTCGTGACATGGGGCTGACCGTTTCCTCGGAAGAACAGCGCCAGTCCGTGAAGGGCAAGAGCCTCGAGGAGCTTGCTGCTCGCCCAGTGCGATCTTTTCGCCCGGAAACCACCTAACGCTGATTTAGTTGGTTGAAGGCATCCTTTCTCGGCCCGCAAGTGCCGCCAGATCTGGCGGGACTTGCGGGCCGTTTCCGGTTAGAGTAGCCCGCTTGAAATCCAAGTGACGGGGTCTGTCTGCCGATGTCCGCAATGCCCAATTCCCACGAAGCCCTGCTTCGCAATCGTTCCCTGCTCACCGGTCGTCTCGCCCTGCTGGGCGTCAGCTCATCGGCCTTGCTGGCAGAGCTGCCCGATGGTGGCATGGCCATGACCGAGCACGCCGGCCACGCCGTGGCATTGGCGGGCCGGGCGAACTGGCAGGTGTGTTTCGGCTACGACAATCCCGAACTTCAGGCCGGCGGTTTCGATACCGTGGTGGTGTTCTTGCCCAAGGCCCGGGCCGAGCTTGACCTCCGGCTGGCGCTGGCGCGCTGGCTGGCCGCACAGGGCGCTACCCTGGTGCTGGTCGGCGAAAAGAAAGAGGGTATTGCCGGCGCGGTTAAGCAGCTCAAGGCCGTTGCCCCCGATGCCGGCAAGGTGGACAGCGCCCGGCACTGCCAGGTCTGGGCCGCCACCGACGCTGCGCCCCTGGCCGAGTTCGATCCGGCCCAGTGGCGCCAGTGGTATGCGATCACCAAGGCCGACACCACCATCGAGGTCTGCGCGCTGCCGGGCATCTTCAGCCACGGGGAACTGGACCCAGGCACCGAGATGCTGCTGGACACCCTGGTGAGCACCCCCATCAAGGCTGACCGGGTATTGGATTTTGCCTGCGGCGCCGGGGTGATTGGCACCTGGCTTCAAGCCTGGCAACGGGGGCAGGGCCTGCCGGTCGCCACGGTGGACGGCGTAGATGTACAGTCCCAGGCGGTGATGTGCGCGGGCGCAACCTACGAACGGGCAGGGGCCGTCGGTGAGATCATCGCTTCCGACGGACTGGCGGAAGTGGACGGGCATTGGCCGGCGATCGTCACCAACCCGCCATTTCACGCCGGTGTAAAAACCGACACCTCGATGACGGAAAACTTCCTGCGGGAGGTATCCCGGCACTTGCAGCCCAGGGGCGAACTGCGTCTGGTGGCCAACAGCTTTTTGCCCTATGAATCCCTGATCAAGCGGTTTGTCGGGCCAGTGGAACGGTTGGTGGAGGATCGCAAGTTCACCGTTTATCGCGCCATCCGCCGCTGAAAACTGGGTGGTTGCGGGCGACTGTCGGCCCCATAAAAAAAGCCCCTGGGGTAAGGGGCAAAGGGTTTGGGTCCACAACAACGGAGCCAACCGAAATGAAGATAGTGCGTGAACACCTCACAAGTTAGGCCTAATTTCTAGAATAAACAGCCTAAAAACGCGCATTTGTGATGAATTCCCGTTTGGAAGCCTGATATGACAACTGCCGAGATGGACGCACCCCAGGGCCGGTTGATCCTGACCCGCCCGGGCGGTGGCGATGCCTCCCTGCGCGCCTGGGACGCCGCCGACGAACTCTTGCTGCAGGAGGCGCACCAGCGCCTGACCCCCGAGCGTCATCCCCGGGTGCTGATCATCGACGATCAGTTTGGGGCCCTCAGCCTGGGTTTAAGCGCCTTCAAGCCCAGTGTGGTCAGCGACAGTGCCACCCTGGCGCCAGCCCTGGCCCACAACCTTCAACAGAACCCGGAAGCCGGTGGTGACCCGGCACCGGAGGTCCATAGCTGGCTGAACCCGCCGGAAGCCGAGTACGACGCTGTCATCCTCAGAATTCCCCGCCAGGCGGAATACCTGGCCTGGCTGCTGCGCTGGGTGAATGGGGTGCTGGCAGACGACGGCGTGTTGCTGGTCGGCGGCATGATCAAACACCTGCCGGATCGCAGCGTCGAGGTGTTTGCCCAGGCGGTACACACCGAACAGGTCTGCCCGGCGCGTAAGAAGGCTCGGGT
>JBPEXK010000237.1:0-2964 GCA_052031745.1 Marinobacter sp.
TCAAGATCAGTGCGTTGCGAGGCATTCTTGATCTCGTTTATTAGGTTGTCGAGAATCAACGGATCGGCGTCTGGCTCCGGGTACCAGGCCAGCACCATGTGGGCCTGGTTCAATTCCAGGGCTTTGACGTACACCACGCGCAATTGGTCATCGGGTACGCCCATGGATTTCAGGGTCAGGTATTTGGCGATAGAGAAGTCTTCGCAGTCGCCGGCGTTGGTGGTCAGTAGCTCCACCGGCGTGGCCCAGTAGTCTTCTTCACCCCAGTGTTGGATGTCGTTAACGAACCTCACCCGGTTGAAGAAGCGATTGACCAGTTGCAGTTGTCGCTCCACCGGTGCGTTGGCCGCGAGTTTATGTAGGCGCTGCCAGTTCTCCAGCCGTTCGAACGCCTCGGTGCCGAATTCCTCCTGCACGTAATTCATCAGTCGGCTACTGAGCTCAAACGCTCCGGCGAGGGCCGCTGCCAGCAACAGGACTGGTAACAGTGAGGCGGGGTGCCGGAACGCTGGAGCGGCAGTGACCATGGGCGGCCTCAGTTACTGTTGTTTCGCAGCCGTTCCCTGAGTTGTTCAAGGCGTCGGCGAATTTCCTCCCGGCGTTGTTCGTTATCCGCTGCCGAAGAAGGGGATTGAGTCTGGTTGTTGCTCTGGGGCTGTGAGGTGGGCGCTACTGATCGCTGCGGTGCCGGTTCGGGTTCGCCGTTGGCGGCGACGGTCATGCCTGAGCGGTTCTTCTCTTCCGGAAAGAACAGATTCTCCAGTTTACCGCCGCGCTCAATGACCACCCGATTCGGGTGCACCGAGCGAAGTTTGGCGTTGCCCGGTAACTGCTCGCCCACGGGATAGGCTTCGGTGTTGCCTTTCTGGTCTTCGATCAGCGCGCTGCCGGGTTTGTCACCTTCCGCCGCCATTACCCCACGCAGGAACAGTCGCAGGTTGGTCTCTGGCAGGTTTTCCGTCTCCACCGGGCCTGCGGCACCGTCTTGGGTGGCGGTGCCGAACAGGGTGAGCGTGGTGAGGTCCACGTCCGGCGCCCGGCTCAGGTCTTGGCCCTCGCGCTCAAGTTGTTGCGCCTCGGCAGTGGCAACTTGCTGGCCTTGGCTCTGGTAGAAACTATAGATCTGCCAGGCTGTCACACCCACCATGGCCGCGCCCGCGACAATCGTAAGGAGAAGGGGAAGCCGTTGGGTGTCTAAGGGCATGGATCTTCCTGAATGCAATTTCGTGGACGGAAAAGTTCACAGGTTATCAGACGCCGATGAATAATTGGCAGTATAGTGTATAGAGTTATTCAGCGGGTCCATATCCTGTGGTAGCCTTTCTGAATTGATTGAATAAAAAAGAATTTCGGGACGGGGAAGACCGTGAATACAGAATCTGAACTTCAGCAGCAGGATGCTCCCGTAGGTCGTCTTCCTTTTACCTTTGCCAAGCGCAACGGGGTCATCCTGACGCGTTCGGACGACGGCGATCCCATCATCCTGGTTCGGCCCGGGGCCTCCCATTCCGCGCTGGCTGAGGCCAACCGTGTTAGTGGTGGTCGCGCCCGGTTCTCAACCATCGATCCGGAGCGTTTCGACCAGGCCCTGAATGCGGCCTACCAGAACGATTCCGCCGAAGCCATGCAAATGGTGGAGGGCATCGGTGACGACATGGATTTGGCCTCATTGGCCGAGTCGGTGCCGGAGACCGAGGACCTGCTCGAGCAGGAAGACGATGCCCCGATCATTCGTCTGATCAACGCCATTCTCACCGAGGCCATCAAGACCAGCGCCTCTGACGTGCACATCGAAACCTACGAAAAACGCCTGGTGGTCCGCTTCCGGGTCGATGGCGTGCTGCGCGAAGTGGTTCAGCCCAAGCGGGCGCTGGCGCCGTTGCTGGTGTCGCGGATCAAGGTCATGGCCAAGCTCGACATCGCCGAGAAGCGGGTACCCCAGGACGGCCGCATCGCCTTGCGGGTGGCTGGAAGGGAAGTGGATATCCGGGTGTCGACCATGCCGTCGTCCAGCGGTGAGCGGGTGGTGCTGCGTCTGCTCGATAAGCAAGCTGGCGCCATTCGCCTGGAATCCCTGGGGATGTCCGGCGATGACCTGAAAGTGCTGCGTCGGCTGATTCACCGTCCTTACGGCATCCTCCTGGTTACCGGTCCCACCGGTTCCGGTAAGTCCACCACCTTGTATGCCTCGCTGCAGGAGATCAACGACCGCAGCCGGAACATCCTCACCGTCGAGGACCCGATCGAATACGACCTGCCGGGCATTGGCCAAACCCAGGTAAATCAGAAGGTCGACATGACCTTTGCCCGCGGCCTGCGGGCGATTCTGCGCCAGGACCCGGACGTGGTGATGATCGGTGAGATCCGGGATCTGGAAACCGCCGAGATTGCGGTGCAGGCCAGTTTGACCGGTCACCTGGTGCTGTCCACCTTGCACACCAACACTGCAGTGGGTGCCATCACCCGTCTGATGGACATGGGCATCGAACCCTTCCTGATCTCCTCCAGTCTGGTGGGCATTATCGCCCAGCGCCTGGTCCGGGTGCTCTGCACCGAATGCCGGGAAGCCTACACGCCCACCGAAGAGCACTGCGAATTCCTCCAGCTCGACCCGTCGTTGCCGCCGACCCTATACCGCGCCAAAGGCTGTGAGCACTGCAACGCGCTGGGTTACCGGGGCCGGATTGGTATCTACGAGGTGGTGGAAGTCACCGACGAGCTCAGCGGCTTGATCGACAAGCGCGCGGGTGAGATGGACCTGGAGCGTTCAGCCCGGAAGCGGGGCCCGAGCATTCACGCCGACGGCGTCCAGAAGATCCTTGATGGCGTGACCAGTGTCGAAGAGGTTCTACGCGTCACTTACCGGGGCCGATAAAACATGCCTGCTTACGACTACAAGGCGCTTGATGCTCGGGGCAAACAGAAACAGGGCGTGATGGAGGCGGACGCGCCACGAGCCGTTCG
>JBPEXK010000238.1:0-2560 GCA_052031745.1 Marinobacter sp.
CAACAGTACCGTCCGGCGATCTTCTACCACGACGCGGAACAGCAGCGGCTGGCGGAAGCGGCCAAGGCGGAATTGCAGGCGTCTGGCGTCTATGACAAGCCGGTGGTGATCGAGATTGTGCCGCTGACCGAGTTCTACACCGCCGAGCGCTACCATCAGGATTACTACAAGAAGAATCCGCTGCGCTACAACTTCTACACCTTCAACTCTGGACGCTACCAGTTCATCGAGAAGGTGTATGGCGAAGACTACGAGCTGGATTTCTCCCAGTACCAGCCCGATGGCATGGCCAAGGCCACCAAGACCTCCAACAGCGAGGCTGGTCCAGGCTTTGATGCCGAGAGCTTCGTGAAGCCGGATCAGCAGACCCTGAAGCAGCGCCTGAGCCCCATGGAGTACGAAATTACCCAGGAAGACGGCACCGAGCCCGCCTTCAACAATCGGTACTGGGACAACAAGAAGCCCGGTCTGTACGTGGACGTGGTCTCCGGCGAGCCGCTGTTTTCCTCCCGGGACAAGTACAAGTCCGGCACCGGCTGGCCCAGCTTTACCAAGCCGATTGATCCGGACGCGGTGGTGGAGCGGGAAGACAACTCGTTCTTCATGACCCGGATCGAGATCCGCAGCCGCCACGCCGATTCCCACCTGGGCCACGTGTTCAACGACGGCCCGGCACCGACCGGTCTGCGCTACTGCATGAACTCGGCGGCGATGGAATTCATCCCGCTGGAAGAGATGGAAGCGCGCGGCTACGGCGACTACATCGATGAGGTGACCGGCGGTCAGCGCAGCTGAAGCGCCAGCTCAGAGCCACAGATCCCGGATAGGGACATCCGGGCTGAAGTGGTGATGAACCTGCGCCTGCAGCAGCTCCGCAGTCGCGATCGCATCAATCAAAGCATTATGGGCGGCGTAATGGGGCAGGCCATAGCGACCTCGGCTGTCCGGCAGCCGGATCGACACCGGTTTCATGCCCCGGAACTGCTGCCAGCGGGTGGGCCGGCGGTTTGGGTGCAGGTGCGCCTCAATGGCCATGGTGTCCAGCACCGGAAACTCGATGCCTTCGCCCAGGCGCCAGCGCAGGGCCACATCCAGAAATCCCCGCTCGATGCTGCGGTAGTGCACCACCGGAATCCGTCCCTTCAACAACTCGAAGATTGGCTCCAGGATGTCCTCCAGATCTGGCGCCTTGGCGATGTCGGCGTGGGTGATGCCGTGGATCTCGATGGAGGTCTGGTGCAAAGGCAGCCGTGGCCGCACCACCCAGTGTCGGCCGGCGCCCAGTTGGATGCCGTTCAGGGTGAAGGGCACCAGCCCGACACTGACGATCGAATGCTGGTTCGGGTCCAGGCCGGTGGTTTCGAAATCCATCGCCACCATCGGCACCTCGCTGATCGGAGTATCCGGCGCGATGCAGCCGGCCCGATAGTAGTCCGCAAGAATCGGATGGCTTGCGCGTTCGGCCAGGGTTTCAAAGCGATCAGACCAGTCCGGTGTATTGGTGGCGACCACGGCGGCCTTATTGGACATTGCGTCCCACTCCAGCGTTGTAACGGAATCTGAGGAATTTCTGGGCGTTGCTGACCACCTGGAAGGCGTCTTTCAGGTGGCTGCGCTCAAATGGCGACAGGTCTTCCGGGTGTACGTTGTTGTCTGGCTCCCGGCCTTCCTCGATGGCGATGGCCTGATGGCGAATCCGGACAATGGCGATGAACTCCAGGGCGTCCCGAAGGTTGCCCAGGTCGTCGTCCAGCAACAGTTTGGTCTGGCCGATGGCTTTCAGGCGCTCGAAGGAATTCTGGGCCCGGGAGCCGCAGGCCAGGGCGTGCACCCGGATCAGGTCTGACAAGGGCGCGGTGCCCCGGCGCTTGAGGTTGAAGCTCTTGCGCTGCTGGCCGTCCTCCTCGAGCACGAAACTGCGGAAGAACCCGATTGGCGGCGTCCGGTTCAGGGCATTGCGTGCCATCAGGGTCAGGAAGCGCTGGCTGTTGCTGGCCTTCTCGGCCACCAGGGCTTTGAGGTCCTCAGCGAATTCAACCTTGCCGTAAATGCCGTCCAGGTCGAAGAAGATGTTGCTGTTGAGCAGGGCATCGGCCTTGGGGTTTTCGATCCAGTCGGTGAAGTAGGCTTTCCACACGTGCAAGGGCTGGCGCCATTTCTGGTTGGTGGCCATGATGTCGCCGGTGCAATAGGTGTAGCCGCATTCCGCCAGGCCGTCGCTGACGAACTTGGCCAGGGCCAGGAAATAGGCGTCGTGCTCTTGCGGGTTGAAGCTGTCGTCCAGGATCATGGCATTGTCCTGGTCGGTGACCACCAGTTGCTCGTCCCGGGCCATGGACCCCAGCGCCATAAAGCAGTAAGGCACCGGCGGCGGTCCCAGCTTCTCCTCACCCAGCTCCAGCAGCCGCTGGGTAAAACTGCGGCCAATACCGGCCATGGCGCTGCCGATCATGTGCGAGTTGGCGTCCTCGTTGACCATGCGCACGAAGCTGTCGCGCACGTCCCGGCTGATCTTCTGCAGGCCGCGCACATCCTGCTGGTGGTAGATGTTGCTCACCAG
>JBPEXK010000239.1:0-11326 GCA_052031745.1 Marinobacter sp.
GCCGCGGCCGCCTGGTACATCTGGAAGCACGACCGCCAGACCGTGGAAGAGGATGGGGTATTCCCGGCCCGCGGTGGCGCCGGTGGCATGCCCCGGCAAGCCGGAAGCGATTTGGCACCGGCGGGTGAGGGCGACCACGGCCGTGAGTTGCCGGCACCGAGCGAAACCAAGGAGCTGGGCTGGGACGATGTCGCCACCGTCGACATCGTTGGCCTGGAAGTGGGTTACCGGCTGATTCCGCTGGTGGATAAATCCCAGGGTGGCCAGTTGCTGAGCCGGATCAAGGGCGTGCGCAAGAAGCTGTCCCAGGACCTGGGCTTCCTGATGCCGTCGGTACATATCCGCGACAATCTGGACCTGATGCCGAACGTGTACCGCATCACCCTGATGGGTGTGACCATCGCGGAGGCGGAGATTCATCCGGAGCGGGAGCTGGCCATCGACCCGGGGCAGGTGTTTGGCAAGGTGGAAGGCATCGAGGGCAAAGACCCGGCCTTCGGCCTCGAGGCCATCTGGATCGAACCGGACAAAAAAGACCAGGCCCAGACCCTGGGCTACACAGTGGTGGACGCCAGTACCGTGGTAGCCACGCACCTCAACCAGGTGCTGCAAAAGCACGCCCACGAACTGCTCGGTCACGAGGAAACCCAGAAGTGGCTGGACCAGCTGGAGAAGGTGTCACCCAAGCTGGCGGAGGAGCTGGTGCCGACTACTGTGTCCATCAGTCTGCTGTTGAAGGTGCTGCAGAACCTGCTGAAAGAGGAAGTGCCGATTCGCGACATGCGCTCCATCGCCGAGGCGGTGGTGAACGTGCATCCGAAGAGCCAGGACCCGAAATTGCTGACCACGGCGGCGCGCCAATCCCTGCGTCGGATGATCGTGCAAAGCATCTGTGGCAACGACGCCGAGATTCCGGTGATCACTTTGGATCCAGACTTGGAACAGTTATTGCTGAAGTCTGTTCAACAGAGTCAACAATCCGGCGGTCAGGACGACATCGGCCTGGTGCTCGAACCCAACATGGTGGAGAAGCTGCAGCGTTCCCTGCAGGAGAGTGTCCAGCGTCAGGAGATGCTCGGTAAGCCGGCCATCCTGCTGGTGTCGGGGCCGCTGAGGCCGGTTCTGGCGCGGTTTGCAAGCTACGGGGTCGAGCGACTGCACGTGCTTTCTTACCAGGAAATACCGGATAACAAACAGATCACTATCGTGGCGTCCGTCGGCCAGTAAGGGGCGGACCACAACTCGGACAGGGCCGGAACGGCGTTGCCGGTGGAGGATGAAGCAGCATGAAAGTAAAACGGTTTTTTGCTCAGAGCATGGCAGAGGCGCTGAAGCAGGTCAGTGAACAGATGGGGCCAGATGCCGTGATTCTTTCCAATCGCCGGGTAGACGGTGGCGTCGAGATCGTGACGGCACTGGACTACGACGAGAATATGGCGCGCCAGCGTCTGGGCGAGCAGGCCGAGTCCGCCACCAACGGATCCCGACTGGCTGAGTTGCAGGCTGACCAGCATCGCCGCCTGGAAGACGAGCTGTCCCGGACCCGGGATCGGATTCGCGATGTGCGCGAGAAGCGGGCCCAGGCCGGTGCCAGCTACGCCGGTGCTTCTTTTGCCGAACTAAGCGACGCCGCCATGGCCGAGGCCGTTGAGCCGGCGCCGCAGCCAACAGCGGGCACGCCAGCCTACTCCGACGAGCTGGCCCAGATGCGGGCGGAAATCAGCTCCCTGAAAGACCTGATGAGCGGGCGTGCGCCCGAGGCCGCCAAGCCGGCCAGCAACGCGGTTCAGCAGCGGTTGGCCGAGCGGCTGCAGGAATTTGGCGTGAGCAGCGACCTGGCCGCGTCCCTGTCCCGTCGCCACAAAGGCGGCCGGCTGGACGAAGGCTGGAAGCAGTCCCTGAAAATGCTGGCCACCGGCGTACGTACCGCCCGGGAAGAGTGGCTGGACGAGGGCGGTGTCTATGCCCTGGTGGGCCCGACCGGATCTGGCAAGACCACCACCATTGGCAAGCTGGCGGCCCGGTATGTGCTGCGCCACGGTGCCGATTCCCTGGCGCTGGTGACTACCGACCGTTACCGGGTTGCCGCCCACGAGCAGCTGTTTGTATTCGGCCGCATTCTGAACGTGCCGGTACGGGTGGTGGATGAAAGCCATTCCCTGGATGACATTCTGGACGAGCTGTCCGACCGCCACATGGTGCTCATCGACACCGCCGGCCTGACCAGTTCCGATAAAGGTTACGAGGAGCAGCTGTCCGAGCTGGCCCAGAGTTACCACAACATTCGCACCCACCTGGTGGTGTCTGCCACCAGTCAGCCGCGCATTATGAAATCCGTGTGGCATTGCTATAAGATGGCAAATCTTTCGGGCTGCGTTATGACCAAGATCGACGAGGCCCTGACCCTGGGTGAATCCCTCGGGTTTGTGATGGAAACCGGCTTGCCGGTGGCTTACTACACGGATGGACAGAAAATTCCAGAGGACCTGCATCACGCAGAAGCCGTTCCGCTTGTGCGGCTGGGGGTAGAGCGGTTAAAGAGTCTCCAACAACAGCAGTCTGTGGCTGAAGGGGCTTGAGTATACTGACACCTGTATCGGATGATGGAGTATCCGGCGTTCCAAACAGGCGCCGTTGACCAAGACGTGCCTTCGAAGAAACTGGTGAGAGACAAGAATTAACATGAGCAGAGCGAATCCGGTACAGGTGATTGCGGTGTCTGGCGGTAAAGGTGGGGTCGGCAAGAGTAACGTGTCGGTCAACCTTGGCATCGCCCTGGCCCAGAAAGGCCGTCGGGTGGTGATCCTGGATGCCGACCTGGGGCTGGCCAACATCGACGTTCTGCTTGGCATCACCGCCAATCGCAACATTTCCGACGTGCTCTCCGGCGAATGCGACCTGAAAGATGTGCTGGTCGATGGCCCAGGGGGCATCAAGATCGTACCGGCCTCATCCGGCACCCAGCGCATGACCCATTTGAGCGCCATGGAGCACGCCGGCCTGATCAACGCCTTCAGCGAACTGAGCGACCAGATCGACGTGCTGATCGTCGATACCGCCGCCGGCATCTCCGAGTCGGTGGTCAGCTTCCTCCGCGCTTCCCAGGAGCTGCTGTTCGTGGTCTGCGACGAGCCTACCTCGATCACTGACGCCTACGCGCTGATCAAGCTGATGAACCGGGAACATGGCACCAACCGTTTCCGCATCCTGGCGAACCAGGTGCGCAACGAGCAGGAGGGCCGTCACCTTTTTGACAAGCTGGCCCGGGTGACCGAACGCTTCCTCGACGTGGCGCTGCAGTACGTGGGCATGGTTCCGTACGATGAGGCGGTGAAAAAATCGGTACAGCGGCAGCGGGCCGTGCTGGACGCGTACCCCCGCGCCAAGGCCTCGCTGGCGATCAAGGCGCTGGCCGACAAAGTGGACAACTGGCCGTTACCTTCCTCACCCAGAGGACACCTCGAATTCTTCGTGGAGCGGCTCGTCGAAGTCTGAATCTGATCCAGTCAAAACAACACCGGATGCATGACATTGGCGAATAATTTGGGAATCTACCAGCAGGGCGGGGCGTCGAGTCAGGCCCGGCTCATCGAAGAGCAGGCCCCGCTGGTCAAGAAAATTGCCCTGCACCTGATGGCCAGGCTTCCGGCGTCGGTGCAGCTGGAGGACCTGATGCAGGCCGGCATGATCGGCCTGCTTGAGGCCGCCCAGCGCTACAGCTCTGCAAAAGGTGCCACCTTCGAAACTTACGCCGGTATCCGCATCCGCGGCGCCATGGTGGATGAAATCCGCAAAGGCGACTGGGTACCGCGCTCCGTTCACCGCAATGCCCGCCGAATCTCGCAAGCCATCAAAGCCGTGGAAGACCGATTGGGGCGCGAAGCCCAGGATCTTGAGGTGGCTGAAGAGCTGGGTATGGAGCTGTCCGAATACCACGCGTCCCTGGCGGATGCGAACAGCGGACGACTTTTTAGCCTCGATGAGCTCAATGAATCCGGAGAGCTGCCGATAGAAGAAGCAGAGACCAGTGATAACCCACTGGAAGGACTGGCTTCGGACGCGTTTCGGCGCAATCTGGCGCAGGCCATCGAGGACCTGCCCGAGCGTGAAAAGCTGGTGTTGAGCCTGTACTACCAGGAAGAGCTGAACCTGAAGGAAATCGGCGCGGTCCTGGGGGTAAGCGAAAGCAGGGTCAGCCAGATTCACAGCCAGGCCGCCCTGAGATTGCGCGGGCGGCTTTCCGACTGGCAGCGGGATTCCGGCGAATAACATCAGTTTCCGTGTGTCTGGTTCACAGAGCTCTGTAGTTTTTGGTAACCGGCGCTTTACATGGTCCCGAAAGAACAGACAATACGTGGTTAATAAATCGGCCTGTAAGGTTTCGAGCTCAAAGGTCAAATGAATCCGGGTCTTACTAACTGGAGGTCCCATTGGACAAGAACATGAAAATCCTGATCGTGGACGACTTTTCCACGATGCGACGGATCATTAAAAACCTGCTGCGCGATCTGGGCTTCAGCAACACCGATGAAGCAGACGACGGCAACACCGCGCTGCCGATGCTGAAAAGCGGCAAATACGATTTTCTGGTGACCGACTGGAACATGCCCGGCATGTCCGGTTTCGAACTGCTGCAGGCGGTGCGTGCCGACGACAGCCTGAAGACGCTGCCGGTGTTGATGGTAACGGCCGAAGCCAAGCGCGATCAGATCGTTGCCGCCGCCCAGGCCGGTGTGAATGGCTACGTGGTGAAGCCGTTTACCGCCGCGGTGCTCAAAGAAAAGATTGAGAAAATCTTCGAACGGATTCAGTAACCAGAGGTCGGATGGCTCTTATGAGCGACAGTAATACGAACCATCGGAGCCTCGAGCCGGAGGTGACTGAGAAGCTCCAGCGTCAGAGCGAGGAACTGGCCAAGAGCGTTGAGGCCGGCGACTTTGCCCAGGCCATGACGGTAATCAACGAATTGAGTGAGGTTCGGGACCAGAGCCTGTACCGGGAAGTGGGTCGGTTGACCCGCAGCCTGCACGAGGCCATCCGGAACTTCCAGATTGATCCTCGCAGCGCCGAGCAGCAGGAAGCTCTGTCGAAAATGTCCGATGCCTCCGATCGCCTGGAATACGTGGTGCAGATGACCAGTCAGGCGGCGAACCGGACCATGGATCTGGTCGAGGAGACCATGCCGGTGGCGCACTCGGTGCGAGATGAAGCCACCGCCCTGCGAGATGAGTGGCAGCGGTTGCGCCGGCGCGAAATGCAGCCGTCGGAGTTCCGCGAGTTGTACGGTCGCATTGACCGGTTCTTTGTCAGCCTGACCGCCGACGCAGACACCATGTACAACAGCCTGTCGGAAATTCTGCTGGCGCAGGATTTCCAGGACTTGACCGGCCAGGTGATTCAGAAAGTCACCGCGTTGGTGAAAGAAGTTGAAGAGCAGATGCTCAGCCTCGTGGTCATGGCCAGCCATGTGGATCAGCTCACCGGCACGGTACACCAGCTGGAGGAAAACGAAGTTTCGCCAGAGAAGGGTGTAGGGCCGCAAATCAAGGCCAGTGAGCGTGAAGATGTAGTTTCGGGGCAGGACGATGTTGACGACCTGTTGTCCAGTCTCGGTTTCTGAACAAGTGAGGATGACCCATGGCGTTTGATGCTGATGATGAGATCCTGCAGGACTTCCTGGTGGAAGCCGGCGAGATCCTCGAAAAACTGTCGGAGCAGCTGGTGGATCTCGAGCAGAATCCCGACGACAGCGATCTGCTCAACGCCATTTTTCGTGGGTTCCACACGGTAAAGGGTGGCGCTGGCTTCCTTCAACTGGAGGCCCTGGTTAACTGCTGTCACTCCGCCGAGAACGTGTTCGACATCCTGCGTAACCACAAGCGCAAAGTGGATTCCGAGCTGATGGACGTGGTGCTGGAAGCACTGGATTACGTCAATCACATGTTCGAGCAGGTCCGTAACCGGGAAGAGCTGACTCCGGCCCCGGATCGCCTGATTGCCGCACTGGATGCCCTGGCCGAGCCCGCCGGCGCCACCAAGGTTGCCGAAGCCGCCGTGGCCGAGGCCGAGATGACCGCGAGCTCCGACCATGGTGGCGCAGCGGCCGGCGACGACGGTGGTGACATCACCGACGATGAATTCGAGCAACTGCTGGACGCCCTGCAGGACGGCGCCGGCCAGGATGCCGCCGCGGCCCAGCCGTCTGAGCCGGAAACCGGCGCTGCCGGTGGTTCCGGTGGTGACGACATCACCGACGACGAATTCGAAGCCCTGCTGGATGAGCTGCATGGCAAAGGCCAATTCGCCGGCGCACCTGCCGGTGACGATGCCCCGGCCGCCCCGAGTGCTGCCGAGCCCGACAAGGCCGCGTCGGAGGCCGGTGGCAGCGACGATCTAATTACCGACGACGAATTCGAGAAGCTGCTGGACGAGCTCCACGGCAAGGGCGGCGCGCCCACCGCCAAGGATGCGGCGCCCGCGGCTTCGCAGCCATCCAGCCAGGCACCTAAGGCCGAAGCACCCAAGGCCGAAGCGCCAAAAGCCGAGGCGCCCAAAGCACAGCCTGCCGAATCCAAGAAAGCCGAACCGGCCAAGGCCGAGGCCAAGCCGGCGGCCAAGGCACCCTCGGCGGCGCCTGCCCGTGAGGCGGCACCGGCCGCGGAGACCACGGTACGGGTCGATACCAAGCGCCTGGATGACATCATGAACATGGTGGGCGAGCTGGTGCTGGTTCGTAACCGTCTGCAGCGCCTGGGCGCTGCCAGCGAAGACGAGCACATGCACAAGGCCGTCTCCAATCTGGACGTGGTCACCACCGATCTGCAGGCCGCGGTCATGCAGACCCGGATGCAGCCAATCAAGAAAGTCTTCGGTCGCTTCCCCCGGGTGGTGCGGGATCTGGCCCGCAGCCTGAAGAAAGAAGTGAACCTGGTGATGCACGGGGAAGAAACCGACCTGGATAAGAACCTTGTGGAGGCACTGTCCGATCCGCTGGTTCACCTGGTCCGCAACTCCGTCGACCACGGTATCGAGTCGCCCGAGGTCCGGGAGAAAGCGGGTAAACCGCGTCAGGGCACAGTTACGCTCTCAGCCGAGCAGGAGGGCGATCATATCCTGCTGTCCATCGAAGACGATGGCGCCGGCATGGACCCGGAAGTGCTGCGCCGCAAGGCGGTAGAAAAGGGCATTTACGAACAGGACGCGGCCGACCGGCTAACCGACACCGAATGCTTCAACCTGATCTTCGCCGCCGGCTTCTCCACCAAGGAGCAGATCTCTGACGTGTCTGGCCGCGGTGTCGGCATGGACGTGGTCAAGACCAAGATCGGCCAGCTTAACGGCCAGATCAGTATCGT
The DNA here is from genome assembly GCA_052031745.1 of Marinobacter sp. Lineage (GTDB taxonomy): Bacteria > Pseudomonadota > Gammaproteobacteria > Pseudomonadales > Oleiphilaceae > Marinobacter. Next base: position 7,356 of record JBPEXK010000239.1, read on the forward strand.
GTCTGAACTGGGTAAAGGCTCGCGCATCATCATCAAGGTGCCGCTGACCCTGGCGATCATGCCGACCCTGATGATCATGCTGGGCGATCAGTCCTTCGCCCTGCCGCTGGTGAACGTGGTGGAGATCTTCCATCTGGATCTGACCAAGACCAACATCGTCGATGGCCGCGAATGCATCGTGGTTCGGGACAAGGTGTTCCCGCTGTTCCACATCAAGCGCTGGCTGGTGGGCAAGTCTGCCGGCCAGGAAGAGCCGGAAAACGCCCATGTGGTCATCGTGGCCATGGGTACCAAGCAGGTTGGCTTTGTGGTGGACCAGCTGGTGGGCCAGGAAGAAGTGGTGATCAAGCCGCTGGGTCGGGCGTTGCAGGGTACGCCGGGCATGGCCGGTGCCACCATCACCGGTGACGGCCGCATCGCCCTGATCATTGACGTCCCCAGCCTGCTTCAGCACTACAGCTGAGGCTGCGCCGGCTTGGGCGCGGAGTCGGAATTCGTTAGGAGAATTGAATGACAGTTTCTGTCCTGGTCGTGGACGATTCAGGTTTCTTTCGCAAACGGCTGACGGAAATTCTGACAGGCTCCGGCCGGATCAAGGTTGTTGGCGCCGCCACCAACGGTCGCGAAGGCGTTGAACTGGCGGCCAAGCTGCGGCCCGATGTGATCACCATGGACTACGAGATGCCGGTAATGGACGGTATCTCGGCGGTCCGTGAGATCATGAAAAAGCACTCAACGCCGGTGCTGATGTTCTCGTCCCTGACCTACGAGGGCGCGCGCGTCACCCTCGACGCCCTGGAAGCCGGGGCGGTCGATTTCCTTCCGAAGAATTTCGAGGAGATTGCCCGTGACAGCAGCCAGCTCCAGAACATTCTGATCGAACGCATTCTCGACGTGGCCCGCAGCCGGCCCGGGGCTCGCCCGGCGTCGCCAGCCAGCAGCGCTCCGGCACCAGCTCCGGCGCGGGAAGCCCCGATTGCGCGGCCTCGTTCCGGCTCGACGCCGGCTGCGCGTCCCGCCCCCGCCCGTCGAGTACCGGAACCCGCGCCGGAGCCGGACACTGGCCGGCGCGTCAGTCGGCGCGGCCCAGCCAAGAATTACAGCGTGGTGGGCATCGGCACCTCGACCGGTGGCCCGGTGGCGCTGCAGCGGGTACTCACTGCCTTGCCGGCGTCCTTCCCCGCGCCCATCGTGCTGGTCCAGCACATGCCCGCGAGTTTCACCCCGGCGTTTGCCGAGCGCTTGAACAAACTGTGTCAGATTGAAGTCCGGCAAGCCGAGGACGGTGACATGCTCAAGCCGGGCCTGGCGCTGCTGGCGCCGGGCGGCAAGCAGATGATGATCGAAAATCGTGGCGGGCAGGGCCGGGTACGGATTCTGCCGGGCGATGAGCGCCTGAACTACAAACCCTGTGTCGATGTCACCTTTGGCTCGCTGGCCCGCAGTTTCCCCGGCAAGACCCTGGGGGTCATCCTCACCGGCATGGGGGCGGACGGCAAGGACGGCTGCCGGATGATGAAGCAGAGTGGCTCCGACGTCTGGTCCCAGGACGAAAAGACGTCGGTGATTTACGGCATGCCCATGGCAGTCGCCAAGGCGGGGCTCAGCGATGAGGTCCTGGCGTTGGACGACATTGGTCCGCGCTTGGTGGAAGGCGTTTCCTGATGGATATTCTCAGCCTGCTGGGCATCGTACTGGCGTTTGCCGCCATCCTCGGTGGCAATCTGCTTGAGGGCGGGGCGCTGAGCTCCCTGTTCAATGCGCCGGCCGCGCTGATCGTTATTGGCGGCACCTTCGCCGCGACTATCCTGCAAACTTCCTGGCCCATTCTCAAGCGGGCGTTTGTGCAGGTGCGCTGGGTGGTCATTCCGCCGTTTATCAGCCTTGAGGACGGCATCGGCAAGGTCATCGACTGGAGCGTCAAGGCCCGCAAGCAGGGCTTGCTTGGTCTGGAGGGGTTGGCCGAGCGCGAGCCCGAACTCTTTGCCCGCAAAGGCCTGCAACTGCTGGTGGATGGCGCCGAGACCGAAACCATTCGCGGCATCATGGAAGTCGATCTGGAGTCCCGGGAACAGCGGGACCTGGAATCCGCCAAGGTGTTCGAGGCCATGGGTGGCTATTCGCCTACCATCGGCATCATCGGCGCGGTCATGGGGTTGATCCAGGTGATGACCAATCTGGAAGATCCGCAGTCCCTGGGCAGCGGAATTGCCACCGCCTTTGTCGCCACCATTTACGGGGTGGCACTGGCGAACCTGCTGTTCTTCCCGGTCGCCAACAAACTGCGTGGCATCATCCGTGAGCGGACCCGGTACCACGACATGATGATCGACGGCATCATTGCCATCGCCGAGGGCGAAAACCCGAAATCCATCGAGATGCGGCTGCGGGGCTTCCTGCAGTAGCCATGGGCAGGCCATCCTATGCGGCGCCGTAGACAATCCCAGGAAGATCTGCACAACAAAGAGCGCTGGCTGATTTCCTACGCGGATTTCATCACCCTGCTGTTCGCGTTTTTCGTGGTGATGTATTCGGTGTCGTCGGTGAACGAGGGCAAGTACAAGGTGCTGTCTGAAACCCTGACCGGGGTGTTCAATGCGCCCCAGCGCTCGTTTCAGCCCATCGAGGTGGGTGACCAGCCCCAGCGTGCCACTGCCGCGGCCTCCGACGCGGTGATTCCACCGCCCGTCACCGAAGCCTCCGATCCGTCCGAGCGTGAACTCCGGGCCCGTACCCAGGCTTTGAGTGCCATGGCCGACCAGCTGTCCGTTGAGTTTGACGAGTTGATCAGCCAGGGCGTGATCACCCTCGAATCCAGCGATCGCTGGCTGGAACTGAACCTGCCTAACAGCCTGCTGTTCAGCAGCGGCGACGCCGAACCCCATTACGACGCCTTTGCGGTGGTGACCAAGATTGCCAAGGTCCTGCGCGACCGCGACAACGCGGTGAAAGTGGAAGGCTTCACCGACGACCAGCCCATCCGCAGTCAGCGTTTTCCCTCCAACTGGGAACTGTCGGCCGCCAGGGCCGCAGCGGTGGTGCGCATGCTGACCATGGAAGGCATTGAACCTGAACGAATGGCGGCGGTCGGCTATGGCCGCTTCCAGCCGGTTGCCCGCAACGACACCGAGGAGGGTCGTCGCCGGAACCGCCGGGTGGTGCTGCTGATTTCCCGGGATGCCAGTGTGCGCGGTGCCATGCGCTAGGGCAGGGCCCAGCGGTAGGTGCGTATAGCGGCGTTGGCACGGTTCCTGTATTGAATCACGGCAGTAGTCTTTCCCGGCAAGGCTTTGCCGTCGCACGGTATTTTGCGCACGGCCGGATTGTTCAAGTTGCCGGGGAAGTGGCCGATAAACCGAAATGCAGCAGCGGCCCACGCCGTTGCGGGGCGTTTTCTTTGGAGACTCATAAGTGCGAATCTGGGCGGTAGCCAATCAGAAAGGTGGCGTTGGCAAGACCACATCCGTGGTTTCGCTGGGCGGTTTGCTGGCGGAGCAGGGCAAGCGGGTACTGGTTGTGGATCTGGATCCGCACGGATCGCTGACCAGTTGGTTCGGGTACGACCCGGACACCATCGCTCACAGCGTGTTCGATCTGTTCCAGCACCAGGGCAAGGTGCCCGAGGGCTTGCCGGCCCAGCTGATCACCGAGACCAGCTGCCCGGGGCTGTCGTTGTTGCCGGCCAGCACGGCTCTGGCGACCCTGGAGCGGCGCATGGTCGGCGTCGAGGGTATGGGCCTGATCATCTCCCGGGCCCTGGCCCAGCTCTGGGACGATTTCGATTACGTGCTGCTGGATAACACACCGTCTCTGGGCGTGCTTATGGTCAACGCCCTGGCGGCGGCACAGCACCTGGTCATCCCGGTGCAAACCGAATTCCTCGCCATCAAGGGGCTGGAGCGCATGCTGCACACCTTGAAAATGATCATGCGGTCCCAGCGCAACGAACTGCCGTACACCATCGTGCCCAC
>JBPEXK010000240.1:0-2053 GCA_052031745.1 Marinobacter sp.
GGCGGGAATACGGCGGCGCCAGCCTGTCCGACGCGCTGGAATTCCAGTTGAACGACAGCCAGCGGGAATTCATCGCGCAACTGGGCCCGGTCCGGGTCGGCCTGATGGAAGACTATGCGCCATTCAGCTTCAAGGACTCCGGTAAGTTACAGGGGCTGTCGGTGGACATCCTGTCCCGGCTGGCCGACCTGACCGGCCTGCAGGTGATTCCGGTGAGCGGCCAGTGGTCGGAGCTCTACCCCATGCTGAAGGACGGTGCCATCGACGTGCTCGGCAACATGTCGCGCACCGAGGAACGCACGACCTTTACTCGTTTCACCGCACCCTACTATGTCATCCCCAATGTCGCCTTCACCCGGGACGGCGGCCTCGACTTCCAGGATCTAAGCAGTCTGGACGGCTACACCGTAGGCATCAGCGCCGACATCTACTACCAGGACGAGGTCACCGAGGCGCTCGGGGACAATGTCAAAACCTTCGATTCCCAGGAGGCGATGTTCTCGGCCCTGGAGCAGGACCGCATCGACGTGGTGCTTGCGGCCCTGCCCAATGGCAACTTCTGGGTCCAGGAACTGCGCATTCCCGGAGTGCGCATCGCCGGGGAACTGGTGTTCGCTGATCACCCCGGTGAGGACCTGCGCTTTGGCGTACGCAAAAGCCTCGGACCCTTGGCGAGTATTCTGGACCTGGCGCTGGATGCCATCAGCCCTACCGAAATGCGCACTATCGAGAACCGCTGGCTGGGCGCCTCGCCGTCGAAAACCGAGGACGCCACCAGCCAGCCCCGATTCACCGCCGAGCAGCAGCAGTGGCTGGACCAACGCAACCGCGCCGTGACCTACTGCATCGACAACGACTGGATGCCGCTGGAAGGCCTGACCAACTCAAACGACCACACCGGCCTGTCGGCGGAGGCCCTGCGCCTGTTCCGAGAACGGGGCAGGATCGATTTCCAACTGGTTCCCACCGAATCCTGGCCAGACAGCCTGAAAGCCGTTCGGGAGCGGCGCTGCGACATGCTGGCCTTGGCCATGCAAACGCCGGAACGGGCAGAGTATCTGGATTTCACCACGCCCTACCTTCAAGTGCCCAACATCATTCTCGGCCGCATTGAAGCGCCCTTCATTGAGAGCGTCGGTGATCTACGCAACCAAAGGGTAGGCCTCGTCAGTGGCTACGCCTTCGCCGAACTACTGACTTACCGATACCCGGGGCTTCAGCTGGTCCAGGTGGCTAACGAAACAGAGGGCCTCCAACGCCTCCAAGAAGGTGAATTGGAGGGCTACGTCACCACCCTGGCCACCGCCATGTACCACATGCAGGAACTTGGGCTGGCTGACATCAAGGTCATCGGCCGGATTCCGGCCGACTGGTCGCTATCGGTGGCCACCCGTAACGATGAACCGGTGCTTTCGAGCATCATGCAAGCCTTGGTGGACAGCCTGACCCCAGAGGAGCTGCGCAACCTGGAAAGTTACTGGCGTAACATCAAGATTGAAGAATCGGTGGATTACAAGGTGGTCTGGCAGGTGGTTGCCCTGGCCCTGATCGGTGCTTCGCTGCTGTTCTACTGGAACCGCAAGCTGGACCGGGTGAACCGTGAGCTGGCCAGCGCCAACGACGCCCTTGCCCGGCTGAGTGTCACCGACAATCTCACCCAACTGGGCAACCGCAGCTATTTCGACCGGGAGTTCCGCAAGAGCTTCCAGTGGTGCCAGCGCAACAAGGACGGCTTCGCCATCGCCATGGTCGACGCCGATCTGTTCAAGGGCATCAACGACACCTACGGGCACGAGGCGGGAGACCACTGCCTGAAGGCCCTGGCCGAGAAGATGCGCCAGCATTTCCGGCGGGAAACCGACCGCCTTGCCCGCTTCGGCGGCGAGGAATTCGTGATTTTCACCACCTTCCAGACCGCCCGCGAGGTGGTCGAGCGCCTTGACCGATTCCGCAATGCCATCGCCGAGACCCCAACCGTGTGTGGGGGCAAGGACGTGCAGTTGACCGTGAGCATCGGACTGGCGACTGGCGTGCCGGAGCCGAACGACTCGCC
>JBPEXK010000241.1:0-1387 GCA_052031745.1 Marinobacter sp.
CCGAGCGCTGGCGCTGGCAGTACTGGCCACTGAAAACCAAACTGCTGCTGCTGACGGTGTCGATCAGCACCTTGGGCATCCTGTTGGTCTGTACCACGCTTATTGTGGTGGAAAACAAGACTTACAAAGAGCAGTTGGAAGCGGAGCAGCAGGTCATCGCGGGCATTCTGGCCGAGCAGTCGGCCGCGGCGCTGTTGTTCGAGGATGCCCCGCAGCTGAATTCCATCATCTCCAGCCTTCGGCAGATTGCCATCATGGAGCAGGTGTGCGTGTTTAACGATGCCAAGCAACTGGTCAGCGCCCTGAATGGCGACGGCCACGAGAGCTGTCCCACCCTGGACAGGCCCCCAGAAGAAGGGTTTGTCGGGAATTATTACCGGCTGCTGGAACCTGTCACCCTGGACGGGGACACGGTTGGGCATTTGTATTTGATGTCGAGGCTTGAGGTGTTGCGTGAGCACATCTGGACCTTCATCGTGATCACGTTCAGTGTGGGGCTGGCCATACAGGTATTGCTGGTCTGGGTAGCCATGCGCCTGCAGCGGCTGGTGACCGAGCCCATATTGGCGCTTTCGAACGCCGCCGAGCGTATCTCCCACGAGCATGACTATTCCATTCGGGTCCCGGTCTATGGCAAAGATGAGCTGGGGGCCCTGGGCTCCACCTTCAACGAGATGATCGGCACCATCCAGCAGCAGAACCTGAAGATTCTGCAAAGCAAGGATGACCTTGAGCGTACCGTCGCCGCCCGCACCTCGGAATTGAGTCACGCCAACCGCGAGCTGGAAGCATTCAGTTTTTCCGTGTCCCACGACTTGCGTCAGCCCCTGCGCGCCATCGAGGGCTTCAGCCAGGCCCTGGAAGAGGACTGCCGGGACCGCCTCAACGACACCGGCCTGGATTATCTCACCCGTATTCGCGCCGCAACCGTTAGAATGGGCAGTCTGATTGACGGCATGCTGGTGCTGTCGAGGGTCAGCCGGCAACCCATGGAAACCGAAGAGATTGACCTGACGGCTATGCTTGAGGAAATCGCCCAGGAACTGGCCGATACTTCCGGTGATATTCCCTCGGAGGTGAAGATACAGCCGGGCATCCGGGTTGTGGGTGATGAGCGAATGTTGCGGATAGCGTTCCAGAACTTGCTGGAAAATGCCTGGAAATACACGTCAAAAACCGAGAAGCGGCAGATCGATGTGTCAGCCTGTGACGCCGAAGGTAGTATTACGATCGCGGTGAGGGACAATGGGGCGGGGTTTGATATGAAATACGTGGACAAGCTGTTCGTGGCGTTCAATCGCTTACATGCCCCGGCTCAGTTCTCCGGCACCGGTCTGGGACTGGCCACCGTGGACCGGGTGGTCCGGCGCCACTTTGGCCGGGTGTA
>JBPEXK010000023.1:0-1198 GCA_052031745.1 Marinobacter sp.
AGACGTGAAGTTGCCGAGGTCATGCCCCGCATCGATGGATTCGTGGTACAGCCGGGTGATCATCTGTGGCAGGTTCATGCCATCCCGCTCAGCCAACTCGGCCAACACCTGCCAGAAGGCGTTTTCCATTCGCACACTGGTCACCATGCCATCAATGCGCAGGGAGTGAGTCCGGCTGACCCAAAGCTCGGGATCGGCGTTGATGAAGAGCTTGCACATGGTGACCTCCCTGGCAGCGATAAAGCGCGCTGAGGGGCCGGTGGACTGGCCCCGGTTGCGTTATTGGTCCAGCAACTTGAAGAACTGCGCCAGCCAGGCCGGATGAGCAGGCCACGCAGGCGCTGTTACCAGATTAGCATCGGTGACTGCCTGATCAACTTCGATACCGGCGAAGGTCCCACCGGCCAGTTCCACTTCCGGCTGGCAGGCCGGATAGGCCGAGCATTTGCGCCCCTCCAGAACCCCCGCGGCGGCCAGTAACTGGGCACCGTGGCAGATCGCCGCCACTGGCTTGTTGGTTTCGAAGAAATGGCGAACCAGGCTCTGCACCTCCTTGTTCAGTCGCAAGTATTCGGGGGCGCGACCGCCGGGCACCACCAGCGCGTCATAAGCTGCTGGATCCAGTCCCTCAAAATCCGCGTTCAGGGCAAACCGATGGCCCGGTTTTTCGGTGTAGGTCTGGTCACCCTCGAAGTCGTGAATGGCCGTTGCCACGGTGTCGCCCGCTTTCTTGTCCGGGCACACGGCATGCACCGTATGGCCGACGGCCTGCAGCGCCTGGAACGGCACCATGGTTTCGTAGTCTTCGGTGAAATCACCGGTGATCATCAGAATCTTCTTCCCGCTCATGGCTGTCTCCTTGTGCTTGTTTTGGGGCGTTTGGAAACAGTAGCAGTGGCGGTTGTTGAGCGGGTATTAAGGGAGTACTACAGCTCTCACAGCACAAGCGGTTGGATAAAGATTAGAAAAAGCCTTCCCGTTAGAGGAAAGCTTTTTGAAGCGCCCACATCGAGTTGCAGGCGTGACCCGTTTTAGCAGTTGCCCTTTTTCGCCTGGCCCGGCGGGCAGAAATGGCCACCAGACTTACGGTAAGACCGGCGGTCGTCGTGGTCGTAGTCATGACGACGTCGATCATGGTCGTGATAATAGTATTCTCTATCATCTTTGGTGGTAATAGCCGCTCCAGTTGCGGCTCCGA
>JBPEXK010000242.1:0-21564 GCA_052031745.1 Marinobacter sp.
GTGCTCACTTCGGTCACCAGACTCGCTACTGGAACCCAAAGATGTCGAAGTTCATCTTCGGCGCCCGCAACAAGATTCATATCATCAACCTGGAGCAGACTGTTCCTGCCATGAACGAAGCGTTGAACTTCGTTCAACAGCTGGCAGAGAACAAGCACAAGATCCTGTTCGTTGGTACCAAGCGTGCCGCGGCCAAGATCATCAAGGAAGAAGCAGAGCGCGCTAGCCAGCCGTTCGTTAACCATCGCTGGCTCGGCGGCATGCTGACCAACTACAAGACCATCCGTCAGTCCATCCGTCGCTACCGCGACCTGGAAACCCAGAGCAAGGACGGCACTTTCGACAAGCTGACCAAGAAAGAGGCTCTGGACCGCACCCGTGAGATGGACCGTCTTGAGCGTTCCATCGGTGGTATCAAGGATATGGGTGGCCTGCCTGACGCGATGTTCGTGATCGACGTAGACCACGAGCGCATTGCGATCAAAGAAGCCAACAAGCTGGGCATCCCCGTCATCGGTGTTGTAGATACCAACAGCGATCCGGACGGCGTCGACTACGTCATCCCGGGTAACGATGATGCCATCCGCGCTATCCAGATCTACGTGAAAGCCGTTGCTGATACCTGTGTAGAAGCCGCGCAGTCTGCAGGTTCAGGCGCTGACGAGTTCGTAGAAGTCAGCGAAGACGCTGAAGGCGCCGCTCCGGCCGCCGAGTAAAGCGTCAGCTTCACGCTTAGATGTACAGTGTGTCCGGCCGGGGTCGGGCACACTTCCCCCCGAATTCGGAATAGTTAAGAGGATTGAACATGGCTGCAATTACCGCTGCAATGGTCAAAGAGCTGCGTGAGCGCACCGGTCTTGGCATGATGGAGTGCAAAAAGGCACTGGTCGAGGCTGACGGCAGTGTTGACGCGGCAATCGAAGAGCTGCGTAAGTCTTCCGGTCTGAAGGCTGCCAAGAAAGCCGGCCGTACCGCCGCTGAAGGCGCGTCACTGATCAAAATCTCTGACGACAACACCGTTGCCTTCATTCTGGAAGTGAACTCCGAGACTGACTTCGTTGCTCGTGACGACAACTTCATGACCTTTGCCAACGACGTTCTCGACGTGGCGTTTGAAAAAGGTGAAACCGACGTTGCCAAGCTGATGGAAGGCGATCTGGAAGCCAAGCGCGAAGCGCTGGTTCAGAAGATCGGCGAGAACATCACTGTGCGTCGCATCGTGAAGGTGGAAGGTCCGGTTGTTGGTGGCTACGTCCACAGCAACAACAAGATCGCTTCCGTTGTTGCCCTGACTGCCGGTGACGCCGAAGTCGCTCGCGACATCGCGATGCACGCGGCTGCGGTAAACCCGCGCGTAGGCAAGCCGGAAGACATGCCGGCCGAAGAGCTTGAGAAAGAGAAAGACGTGATCAAGGCTCAGCCGGACATGGAAGGCAAGCCTGCCGAAATCGTCGAGAAGATGATGGGCGGCCGCATCAAGAAGTTCCTCAAGGAAAACAGCCTTGTCGAGCAGCCTTTCGTGAAGAACCCGGACCAGACCGTGGGCGAGCTGATCAAGTCCAACGGCGGTGAGCTGGTCGGTTTCGTTCGCCTGGAAGTGGGCGAAGGCATCGAGAAAGAAGAAGTGGACTTCGCTGCGGAAGTTGCTGCGGCAGCTGGCACCAGCAAGGCCTGATCCTTCTTTCGGCACTGGTTGAACACCAAAGTGCCATCTGAGTCTGCCACGTTAGTCAGGGTTTCCTGGCTCTCGTGGCGGGCTTGTATCTGAGATACCCCTTTTTGTGAGGAGTATGTCAGATACAAGCCTGCGACGCGTATCACGCCGGACAGCAGCCAACAGACGAAAAGGGGATCCTCATGCCGACATCATCGAAAACCCAGCCCAGATACAAGCGTGTTCTGCTCAAGCTCAGTGGCGAGGCCCTGATGGGGGAGCACGACTTCGGTATTGATCCCAAAGTTCTTGATCGCATGGCCCTGGAAATCGGTGCGTTGATCGGTATCGGTGTCCAGGTCGGCCTGGTGATCGGCGGCGGCAACCTGTTCCGGGGCGCCGCACTGAACGCCGCCGGCATGGATCGCGTCACCGGCGATCACATGGGTATGTTGGCGACGGTGATGAACGGGTTGGCCATGCGCGATGCCCTGGAGCGCTCCAATATCCGCACCCGGGTGATGTCTGCGATCCCCATGAGCGGCATTGTCGAGCATTACGACCGGCGCCGCGCGGTGCGGGACCTCAAAGACGGCGACGTGGTCATTTTCTGTGCCGGCACCGGCAACCCCTTCTTCACCACTGATTCTGCCGCGTGCCTGCGCGGTATCGAGATTGAGGCAGATGCGGTCCTCAAGGCCACCAAGGTGGATGGCGTATACTCCGCGGACCCACACCTGGACAGCAGCGCCGAGAAGTACGACTACCTGACCTACGATGAGGTGCTGGACAAGAAGCTGGGCGTCATGGATCTGACCGCTATCTGCCTGGCCCGGGATCACGGCATCCCGCTGCGGGTGTTCGACATGAACCGTCCGGGGGCACTGACGCGCATCGTTACCGGCGAGAAAGAAGGTACACTGATCGAATAATCGGGTCCGGGCGTTCACCGCCCGGTCCCAGAGTCACGCATGATTTTACGAATGAATTGAGGATGCTGAAGTGATTGACGACATCAAAACCGAAGCCGAGAAAAAAATGCAGAAGAGCGTGGAATCGCTCCACTCGGCCTTCAAGAAGATTCGCACCGGTCGTGCCAATCCGGCCATTCTGGACGGCGTTATGGTTAGTTATTACGGCGTCGACACCCCGCTGAAGCAGGTCGCCAGCGTTAACACCGAGGACAACCGGACCCTGACCGTTACTCCGTGGGAAAAGAATCTGGTGCCGACCATCGAGAAGGCGATCATGACGTCCGACCTGGGTCTGAACCCGTCCACCAGCGGTGATGTTATCCGAGTGCCCATGCCCATGCTGACCGAGGAAACTCGTAAAGATATGGTCAAGCAGGCCAAGGCCGATGCGGAGAACGCGCGCGTGGCCATTCGTAACGCCCGTCGGGACGCCAACAGCATGATCAAGGATCTGCTGAAGGAGAAGGAAATTACCGAGGATGACGAGCGCAAAGGCGAGGACACCATCCAGAAGCTGACCGACCGCTACATCGCGGATGTCGACAAGGCTCTGAAAGCCAAAGAAGAGGATCTGATGGCGGTCTAACCGCCGGACGGTTCTTGCGAGCGCACCAGGATCCGGGGTGAAGTTGGCCCGGACGAGCAGAGGGTTTCATGACAGGAACGGTATCCGCTGAGATTCCGATGTCGGCTGAAAGCCGGCCGCGGCACGTTGCGATCATCATGGATGGTAACAACCGTTGGGCCAAGCAACACCGATTGACCGGGGTCGCCGGCCACAAGGCAGGGGTGGACGCCGTCAAAGCGGTGGTTGAGACCTGCGGGCGAGAAGGGGTAGAGGTGTTGACCCTCTTCGCCTTCTCCAGTGAGAACTGGCGCCGGCCCCAAGATGAAGTTTCAGCCCTGATGAAGCTGTTTCTGTTTGCTCTGGAGCGCGAGGTTCGCAAACTCCATCGCAACAACATCCGCCTGCGGATCATCGGCGACCGGTCTGCGTTCAGCCCGACCCTGCAGAAACACATGGATGAGGCCGAGGAACTGACCCGCCACAACACCCGGATGACCCTGGTGATCGCCGCCAACTACGGAGGCCATTGGGACATTGCCCAGGCCAGCCGGCAGGTGGCCGTCAAGGTTCGGGCCGGTGAGTTGGAGCCGGGCGATGTCACCGACGATGTGATTCAGCAGCACTTGAGTATTGGCGACCTGCCCATGCCCGATCTGATGATTCGCACCGCGGGCGAGCAGCGAATCAGCAACTTTATGCTGTGGCACTTGGCCTACACCGAGCTGTACTTCTCGCCGGTGTTCTGGCCGGACTTCAAAGCCGATGAGATGCGAAAGGCGCTGCAGGCCTATGCCGGGCGTCAGCGCCGGTTCGGTCAGACCGACGACCAGATAGCCGCCAAAGCCTCACAACAATAAAGACCCAAAAGCGACGTTCACTGTGCTAAAAACCCGAATCATTACCGCACTGATCCTGGCTCCCATTGCCATCGGTGGTATTTTCTTTCTGCCGCCACTGGGCTTTGCCTTGTTCACTGGCGCCATCATCACCCTGGGCGCCTGGGAATGGGCGAATCTGTCTGGCATCGAGGGGCAGGGTGGGCGAGTGCTCTACGCCGCCATCATCGCCGCCGTACTGTATGGCCTGTTGAATGTGCCCGCGGTGGCGGTTCTCTGGCTGGCCCTGGCCTGGTGGTTTGCTTCTTTCCTGCTGGTCCGAAGCTATCCCAATGGCAGTGACCGTTGGGGCAGCGTCCCGATACGAGCAGCGATGGGGCTGCTGGTGCTCCTGCCCGCCTGGGTTGGGCTCAACCACCTGCGCACCGGAGTGCTCGATTTTGGCTCCGTCAGCAACAGCCTGTGGGCCATCCTGTACGTGTTCTGTGTGGTCTGGGTGGCCGATATTGGCGCCTATTTCGCCGGCCGCGCCTTCGGTAAGAAGAAACTGGCCCCGCGAGTCAGCCCCGGCAAGTCCTGGGCCGGTGTTTGGGGTGGTCTGGTGGCCGTGGGCATCTTTGCCCTGGCCGTCAGTCAAATCGCCTCCGCGAGCGGGGCGGAAACCCTGTTCCTGATTGTGGCCAGCCTGATCACCGGATTGGTGTCAGTTCTGGGCGACCTGCTTGAAAGCATGCTCAAGCGGTTCCGCGGTATCAAAGACAGCAGTCAGCTGCTGCCGGGCCATGGTGGTATCATGGACCGTATCGACAGCTTGACCGTAGCCATTCCCGTGTTTGCCCTAATCATCACCCAACTTGGCTGGCTCACCGCCGGACAATGGTAACCATGGTGCCCCGCCGTCTTACCATCCTCGGTGCCACCGGATCCATTGGTCTGAGTACGCTGGACGTAGTTCGGCGTCACCCGGATCGCTTTTCCGTGTACGCACTGACCGCAGGCACGCGGGCTCACGAACTGGCCGAGCTTTGTCGGGAATTTCGCCCCAGCGTTGCGGTCATGGCCGATGCCGATGCCGCTCGCGTTCTTACCGAGCTCCTCTCTGACCTGCCGGATATCCAGATTCTCAGTGGCCCCGAGGGCCTGTGCGATGTCGCCGCTGCGCCGGTGGCGGATACCGTGATGGCCTCGATCGTGGGCGCTGCCGGGCTGCCGCCGACCCTGGCCGCCGTTCGCGCCGGCAAGCGGGTATTACTGGCCAACAAAGAAGCGTTGGTGATGTCCGGGCAGCTGTTCATGGATGCGGTGGCCGAATCCGGTGCGGAACTGCTGCCCATCGATTCCGAGCACAACGCCATTTTCCAGTGCCTGCCCGCGGACAGGGTCAGGGATATGGACGGCGCGGGTGTGTCCCGCATCCTGTTGACGGCGTCCGGTGGGCCCTTCAGGGAACACAGTGCGGAAGCCTTGCGTTCGGTTTCGCCGGAGCAGGCCTGCGCCCACCCCAACTGGTCCATGGGGCAGAAGATCTCGGTGGATTCCGCCACCTTGATGAACAAGGGGTTGGAGCTGATCGAGGCGTGCTGGCTATTCAACACTACGCCGGCACAGGTCGAGGTGCATGTGCATCCGGAGAGCATCATTCACTCCATGGTTGAGTACCGGGACGGCTCCGTGCTGGCTCAGCTGGGCAGCCCGGACATGCGTACCCCCATCGCCAATGGCCTGGCTTGGCCGGAGCGCATTGACGCTGGTGTCGCACCCCTGGATCTGTTCTCCATTGGCCGTTTTCATTTTGAGCGGCCGGATCTGGAGCGCTTCCCCTGCCTGCGGTTGGCGGCCGAGGCCTTCACTGAGGGCGGTACCGCTCCGGCAGTGCTGAATGCCGCGAACGAAGAGGCCGTGGCTGCCTTTCTGGCGGGTAACCTGTGTTTTGCCGACATCCCCGTTATCATAGAGCGGACCCTGGCGGCCACGGCGGTGTTGCCTGCGGCAAGCTTCGAGGTGATCTTCGCCAAGGATACCGAGGCCCGGCAGCGCGCCCGGGAACAGATCGAATTGTTAACTGTCTGAATTTTCGAGCGTTGTGCTTTCGCATCTTAGTCTTTAACCGGGAATGCTATGCAGATAATCGAAACCATCCTGGCGCTTGCGCTGACCCTGGGCATACTCGTCACCCTGCATGAGTATGGCCACTTCTGGGTGGCGCGTCGGTGCGGGGTCAAGGTGCTGCGCTTCTCCGTTGGTTTCGGCAAGCCCATGTTCTCCTGGTACGACCGTCAGGGCACCGAATTCGCCGTGGCTGCCATCCCCCTCGGTGGCTACGTCAAGATGCTGGACGAACGGGAAGGACCGGTTCCGTCCGAGCTCAAGGATCAAGCTTTTACCTCCAAGACCCCCGGCCAACGGATCGCCATAGCCGCAGCGGGCCCGGTGGCCAATTTCCTGTTTGCTCTGGCCGCGTACTGGTTGCTGGGAATCGTAGGGGTCACGTCGGTGGCGCCTATCGTCGGCCAGGTGGCGCCGGATACCGTGGCCGAACGTATGGGGCTGCACGAGGGCATGGAGCTGCACGCGATTGATGGTCACCGGGTGTCGTCCTGGCGCGACGTCAACATGCGCCTGCTGGAGCGCGCCGGAGAGCGTGGAGAAATTGCCATCGAGGTCAGCGACAATGGCACTCGGGGCACGGTGACCGGGGAACTGGGCGGCTGGCGTTTGAGCGAGCAATCGCCCAATCCCCTGTCGGAGTTCGGTATCACGCCCTGGCGTCCGGACATCCCACCAGTGCTCGGCCAGATCTCAGACGGCGGTCGCGCGGAACAAGCCGGGCTCAAGTCCGGTGACCAAGTATTGGCGGTGGATGGTGAGCCGGTCGCCAATTGGTTCCAGTTGGTCGACTTCATCCAGCAGGCCCCGGAACAAACCCTGACGCTGACCGTGTCTCGGGATGGCGTCGAGCGTTCCGTGTCGGTCACCCCCATGGAGAAGCGCACCGAGAGCGGCGAAGCCATTGGTTTCGTCGGCGCCGGGGTGCAGCAGGTGTCCTGGCCGGAGGAGGCGCTCCGGGAGGTCCGCTATGGGCCCTTGGCAGCGATACCGAACGCCGTTAGCGAAACCTGGGCGGATACCCGGCTTACCCTGGTGGCGATCAAGAAGATGGTCACCGGTCTGCTGTCACCAACCAACCTCAGCGGCCCGATTACCATTGCTCGCGTGGCCGAGGCCAGTGTCAGTTCCGGGTTCGAGGACTTCATCCGGTTCCTGGCCTACTTGAGCATCAGTCTTGGGGTGTTGAACCTGCTGCCGGTACCGGTGCTCGACGGCGGCCACATTGTTTACTACACGATCGAAGCCATACGGGGCAAACCCCTGTCCGACGAGGCCCAGGCGCTGGGTTTGCGAATTGGTATGGCATTGATTCTGACATTAATGGTGTTTGCTCTTTACAACGACCTGATGCGGTTGTGAGAATTGCGAGCTTCTACGCGCATAAACCAGGCGAAATAATTGAATGAGACGTTCTCTTCTAGGTGTAGCCATTGGCCTCGCTGTGGCCGCGACGGGCACAAATTTAGCCAAGGCGGATGAATTCACGGTTGCGGATATTGAGGTTGAGGGCCTGCAAAGGGTATCTGCCGGTACCGTATTTTCCTCCTTTCCGGTCAATATCGGTGAGCAGGTCGATCCGACCGAGCTGGCCGAAGCTATCAAGTCCCTGTTCCGCACCGGCCTGTTTACCGACATCGAAGCCAGCCGGGATGCCGGAGTACTGATTCTGACGGTGCGGGAACGTCCCTCCATCAGCTCGATCGAGATCGAGGGCAACAAGAACATTGAAACCGAAATGCTTATGGACGCGCTCTCGGGCGCTGGTCTGCAGGAAGGTCAGGTGTTCCGGCGCGCCACCCTCGAACGCCTGGAACTGGAAATTCTGCGCTCATACATTGCCCAGGGCCGTTACAACGCCCGGGTAAAGGCCACAGCCGAAGAGCAACCGCGTAACCGCGTTGCTATCCGCCTGGACATCAATGAAGGCACCGTGGCCGCCATCCACCACATCAACATCGTGGGCAACCAGGACTTCAACGACGAGGAGTTGCTGGACCTGTTTGAGCTGCAAACCAGCAGCTGGTGGAACTCCATAACCAACTCCGACAAATACGCCCGTGAGCGCCTGAGCGGCGACCTGGAATCCCTGCGTTCGTTCTATCTGGACCGCGGCTACCTGGATTTCAATGTGGAATCCAGCCAGGTGTCGATTTCCCCGGACAAACAGCAGGTTTTCATCGCCATTGCCCTCAATGAGGGGCCTCAGTACACCATCTCCGACATCAAGCTGCGGGGCGAACTGATCGTTGGCGAAGAGGAGCTGCGCAAGCTCATCCCGGTGGAAGAGGGCGACGTGTTCTCCCGGGCCAAGATGACGGCGATCTCGGAAGCCCTGGCGTTCCGGCTGGGCCGAGAAGGGTATGCCTTCGCAAACGTGAACGCGGTGCCAGAGCCGGGTGAGGACAACACCGCCTCGGTGACGTTCTTTGTGGAGCCGGGCAAGCGCGCCTACGTCCGCCGCGTGAAGTTTGATGGCAACGTGTCTACCCGGGACGAGGTGCTGCGCCAGGAAATGACCCAGATGGAAGGCGGCATCGCCTCGTCTGACCGGATCGAGTTCTCCAAGACCCGTCTGGAGCGTCTGGGCTTCTTCAAGACCGTTGAGGTGGAAACGGTTCCGGTTCCGGGCACTGACGACCTGGTGGATGTGAATTACAGCGTCGAGGAGCAGCCGACCGGCAGCCTGTCGGCGTCTATCGGCTTCTCTCAGGATTCCGGTGTGATCCTGGGTGCCAACGTATCCGAGAACAATTTCTTCGGCACCGGCAAGCGGGTGTCCTTCGGCGTGAACGTGAGTGACTCTGTGAAGAGCGCTAACGTCTCCTACCTCGATCCCTACTACACCGTCGATGGCGTCAGCCGAGGCTTCAGCCTGTTTGCCCGGGAGACCGACTACGAGGATGAGGACATCACCTCATACCTGTTGGACGAGTACGGCGGCCGGGTGACCTTCGGGTACCCGACCGACAGCATTACCCGCCTCAACTTTGGCTTGGGCTATACCCGCTCCAACATCAAGGCCGGTACCTTCACCTCCCAGGAAGTGAATAACTTCATCGAGGAAGAGGGCGATTCCTTCGACAACTACTTCCTGTTCGGTAGCTGGCGCCGCAGCACCCTGAACCGGGGCGTGCTGCCGACCGACGGTTACAGCCACTCGGTGTCCCTGGATGTGGCGGTGCCTGGCAGTGATCTGACCTTCTACAAGGTCAGCCACAAGACCGATTTCTATCAGCCCCTTTCCGATTCCGGCCGGTGGATCTTCCGGGCCCGCTCCGATGTTGGCTACGGTGACGGCTACGGCGATCGGACCCAGATGCCGTTCTACGAGCACTTCTATGCCGGCGGTTATGGCTCGGTCCGGGGCTATGAAGCGAATTCGTTGGGGCCTTTGGCCACCAACAGTCCGAACGATCTGTCCGATCCAGATCCGTTTGGTGGCAACCTGCTGACCGAAGGCAGCCTTGAGCTGATCTTCCCGACGCCATTTGCCGGCGACAGCCGGTCGATGCGGACGGCGTTCTTCCTGGATGCCGGGCAGGTGTTCGACACAGACCGGAATTTCGATCCTCGGGTTGAAGATATCCGTATGTCTGCGGGTGTTGGGTTCCAATGGATTACTGCCGTTGGCCCGCTGGCATTCAGTCTCGCAAAACCGCTGAATGACAAAGATGGTGACGAGACCCAGGTATTCCAGTTCTCTCTGGGTCAGACGTTCTGAGAACGAAGACCATAAAAACAATGGATCAAACTTAGGAGAAAACCTGATGTTCCGAATTTTCATGATGATTGCGGCGGCCCTAATGGTGCTATCGTTTCCGGCCATGGCCGAAACTCGCATCGGTGTTGTCGACCTTCGTCAGGCGCTGTTTTCGTCCAACGACGCCAAGAGCTTCAGTGAAACGCTGCAAAAGGATTTTGCCGCCGATGAAGCCAAGGTTCGCGAAGTGCAGGAAGAAGCCCGCCAGTTGAAAGAGCGTCTGGAAAAAGACGGCGCCATGATGAATGAGAGCGAGCGCAGCAAGCTGACCAGCGAATTTCAGGAGAAGGTGAAAGAGTTCAACTTCCTGAAGCAGCGTCTGGATACAGCGGTTGCGCAGCGCAAGCAGGCATTCCTGGAACAGGCGCGTCCGGAAGTGGACCTGGCCGTGGAAGAGCTGCTTGAAGAGCACGACCTCGACATCATCCTGCCGAGCGAAGCCGTGGTGTACGTCAAGCCGGAAATGAACCTGACCCCGCAGCTGCTGGAAAAGCTGAACCGTTAAGTCCCGCGGGATTGGCCCCGGATTATTTGATTGGAGCGAATAATGACAAAGCGGTCTTTTCGGCTCGACGAAATCGCCCAGGCGTTGGGAGCCGAACTGCGCGGCGATCCTGAACTTGAGGTGTCGGGGCTTGCGACCTTACAGGCGGCGACGGCAGGCCAGGTGAGCTTCCTGGCGAATCCGTCCTACGCCAAGTACCTTGCCAGTACCCAGGCTTCAGCCGTGATCATGTCGCGGGCGACCGCTGACGACGCCCCAAGCCATACCTCCGTCCTGTTACTGGACAATCCCTATTTGGGCTACGCTCGGCTGAGTCACTGGTTTGATCCGGAGCCGGCGTCCAGTCCCGGGGTCCACCCGACGGCGGTAGTCGATCCCGACGCCGAAATTGCGGACACCGCCTCCATCGGTGCGAACGCCGTGATCGAAGCTGGCGCCGAGATCGGCGACAACGTGGTGGTTGGCGCCGGTACGGTGATTGGTGCTCGTGCCAGAGTGGGCGCCGGAACCGTGATTCGTCCCCGGGTCACCCTGGCCCACGATGTGATCCTTGGCCAGCGTTGCCACATCTTGAGTGGTGCGGTGATCGGCTCTGACGGTTTCGGCTTTGCCAACGAGAAAGGTGTTTGGCAGCGCATCGCCCAGCTGGGGCGGGTGGTCCTGGGCGATGACGTGGAAGTCGGTGCCAATACCACCATCGACCGGGGCGCGCTCGACGATACTGTGATCGGTGACGGGGTGAAACTCGACAACCTGATTCAGATCGCTCACAACGTGCAGATTGGCGACCACAGCGCTATGGCGGCCATGGTGGGCATAGCCGGCAGTACCCGTATCGGGCGTCACTGTGTGTTCGGTGGCGCCTCCGGCGTGGCAGGCCACCTAGACATAGCCGACCAAGTGCATTTGACCGGTATGACACTGGTCACCGGTGATATCCGGGAACCGGGAGTCTATTCTTCCGGCACCAGCGCGGATACCAACCGACAATGGCGCAAAAACGCTGTTCGCTTCCGTCAGCTGGATGAGCTGGCCCGACGGATCAGGGAACTGGAAAAGAAATTAGAGGGCTGAGGCCGAAACATGATGGGAATTGACGAAATTCTGGAATACCTGCCACATCGTTATCCGTTCCTGCTGGTGGACCGGGTGACCGAAGTGGAGAAGGGGAAAACGATCAAGGGGTACAAGAACGTTTCCTTTAACGAGCCGTTCTTTCAGGGTCATTTCCCGAATAATCCGATCATGCCTGGTGTGCTGATCATTGAGGCCATGGCACAGCTTTCCGGCATTCTGGGATTTTTGACCGTCGGACGGAAACCGGCGGACGGCGTGGTACAATACCTGGCCGGATCCAGCAAGGCACGCTTCAAGCGTCCTGTGTTGCCCGGGGACCAGCTGTGCATGGAATCGGAGCTGCTTTCCGGCAAGCGTGGTATCTACAAATTTGAGTGTCGGGCACTGGTCGACGGTGAAGTCGTGTGCGTGGCAGAGATTCTGACCGCTGAGAGAGAAGTTTGATGGCGACAAGTGACTGGTCGGGTGTTCATCCACAAGCGATTGTAGACCCATCAGCCAAACTCGCGGACAACGTCACCGTTGGCCCGTGGAGCTACATTGGGCCCGGCGTTGAGATCGGTGAGGGCACAGAAATCCTGTCCCACGTGGTGGTCAAAGGGCCGACCGTGATCGGGCGCAATAACCGTATTTTCCAGTTCTCCAGTATCGGTGAGGAGTGCCAGGACAAGAAGTACGCGGGCGAACCCACCACCCTGACCATTGGCGATAACAACGTCATTCGGGAGAACTGCACCATTCACCGCGGTACCGTGCAGGATCGGGGCGAAACCCGGGTAGGCAGCGGCAACCTCCTGATGGCCTATGTGCACGTGGCTCACGACTGCATCGTCGGTGACAATACCATCCTGGCCAACTGTGCCACCCTGGCCGGCCACGTCAACGTTGGCGATTACGCCATTCTGGGCGGCGGAACCATGGTGCACCAGTTCTGCAACATCGGCCCGCACAGCATGGCCGCCGGTGGCAGCATCGTGCTCAAGGACATCCCGGCCTACGTCATGGCCAGCGGCCAATCGGCCCAGCCCCATGGCATGAACGTGGAAGGCTTGAAGCGTCGCGGCTTCAGCAAAGAGGTCTTGCTGAGCCTGCGCCGAGCCTACAAGGTCATCTACCGCCAGGGACTGACGACGGAGCAGGCCGTGGACGAGCTGACCAAAGCCTTCGCCGACGTTCCCGAAATCCAGCCCCTGATTGATTCCCTCCGTGGAGCGCACCGCGGCATCATTCGCTAACCCGGCGGGAGCCAGCTGGTGACGGACCATCCTACCCCGAGCGCGGTCGTAAGCGACCGCGCGATCACAATCGGCATCGTAGCCGGTGAAGCCTCAGGCGATATCCTCGGCGCCGGACTGATTCGGTCTCTGCGCGCGCGCTACCCCGGTGCCCGCTTCGTTGGCATCGGGGGCGATGAGATGGTTGCCGAGGGCTTCCACTCCCTGGTCCCCATGGAACGTCTCTCGGTCATGGGTCTGGTCGAGGTGCTGGGACGGATACGGGAACTGTTCCGGATTCGGGCCCGCCTGTTCGAATTTTTCTTTGCCACGCCGCCGGATGTCGTGATCGGCATCGATTCCCCCGACTTCACGCTCACCGTCGAGCGACGCTGCCGCGAGGCCGGTATCCCCACCGTGCATTACGTCAGCCCTTCGGTATGGGCGTGGCGGCAGAAGCGGATCTTCAAGATCGCCAAATCGGTCGACCTGATGCTGACCCTGTTCCCGTTCGAGGCCCGTTTCTACGAGGAGCATCAGGTGCCGGTGGCGTTCGTGGGCCATCCCTTGGCCGATCGAATTCCGATGACTCCGGCCACCGGCCGGGCCCGACAGGATCTGGGCCTGGATGAACAGGCCCCGTTGCTGGCGGTGTTGCCGGGCAGCCGAGCGGGAGAGATCGACCGTTTGGGCACGCTGTTCCTTGAGGCAGCACGCTGGATCCAGGACCAGCGCCCGGATTTGCAGCTGGTGATTCCCTGCGTTAACCGGGATCGGGAGAGGCAGGTCCGGGAACTGGTGGACGCCCTGGAAGTGAAGCTGCCGGTGACTATCGTTCGCGGGCGCTCCCGGGAAGTCATGGCAGCCTCAGACGTGGTGCTGCTGGCGTCTGGTACCGCCACTCTCGAGGCCATGCTGCTGAAAAAGCCCATGGTGGTCGGTTACCGGCTCAGTGACCTGAGTTATGCCCTGCTGTCGCGCCTGGTGAAGGTTCCTCACGTCGCCCTGCCAAATCTATTGGCCAAAGCGCCCTTGGTGCCGGAGTTGCTACAGGATGAGGCCACGCCGGAGGCGCTGGGTGCCGCCGTTCTCGAGCGCCTGGAGAGCCAGCACGAACGTGAACGCCTGATCGAGGCCTTTACCGAGCTGCACCAGACCCTGAGACAGAACGCCGATGAGAAGGCGGCGCAGGCGATTTCTGCGCTGCTGGAGAGCAAGCGAGGATAATCATGGCGAAAGTGCAACTGCCACCGTTTGAGTGCGCCTACCAGGGTTCGTTGCTCGCCGGTGTCGACGAGGTTGGCCGCGGGCCGCTGATTGGGGCTGTGGTTACTGCCGCGGTAATTCTGCACCCGGACCGGCCAATCGTGGGCCTGGCGGATTCGAAAAAGCTCACCGAGAAGCGGCGGAACGCCCTGTACGACGAGATCATCGAAAAAGCGATGGCCTGGTGTATAGGGCGCTGCGAGGCGCGCGAAATTGACGAGCTAAACATCTATCAGGCGACAATGCTGGCCATGGAGCGTGCGGTTGCTGGGTTGGCTATAGCGCCTGAGTACGTTCTGGTGGATGGCAACCGCTGCCCGAACTGGCGCTGGCGCTCGGAACCGGTTGTGAAGGGCGACAGTCGGGTCGAGGCCATCAGTGCGGCGTCGATACTCGCCAAGGTGGCCCGGGACCGGGAAATGGCGGAGTTGGACCAGATTTACCCGGAGTTCGGTCTGGCCAAACACAAGGGCTATCCCACACCGGTGCACCTGGAGGCGCTGAATAGACACGGAGCTACGCCCGAACATCGTCGGTCTTTTCGCCCGGTGCGTGAAGCCATCGATGCCGTGGGGCTATGGACGCCGAGCCTCAGCCCGGCCGCCACCGACTGCGGTGAGGAAAAGTTTCCGACAGATTTGTTTGAAAATATCGATTGACAGCGCGCTTTTAGGTCCCTATTATACGCGCACGTTGAACGGGGGAGGCCCCGTGAAACAACCAGTTTTGATGCGGGGTGGAGCAGTCTGGTAGCTCGTCGGGCTCATAACCCGAAGGTCGTTGGTTCGAATCCAGCCCCCGCTACCACTTTCTTTAAAAGCGGATCAGTTTACTGATCCGCTTTTTTTTTGCCTTTCGAAAATTCCAGGGCGAGCCGGTTCCTTATGTCCGCTCGATCCCTATCCACCCCCATTCTGACCATCCTTTCGGTGTCACTCTCACTCTAACTCCCACGCTCACTGTGGCTCCTCTCGGTCTTCACTTTGGCGGTTGTATGGCTATCGGTCGGCCGACCTTGTTGCTCCGCACCGTCACCTGATTGCGCCCTGGCGGTGTATCGCCGACCCATTGACGGTTTTCGCTAGTTTTCGAGATTACCTTCCGACGCCCTCTGGGTCTGGTTGGGTTCGCGATCGTCTAAAACCTCACGAAGTTTGTAGCGCTTTGACGCCTGTTTTTTGTCAATTTGTTACCGGTGTTCCGAATGTAGATTGTCACTTCGGGCAAAAAATTGCCTGAAAACAATGGGCTGACGCTTATTCTTACCGCTACCTGACGGAAAATTGACCAATTTGTAATTTGGAACCCGACGTTAATCACATTTACCATTGCCCACGTTTTATACAATTTCACAAAATCGACGAAATAATGGTGGGTAATCACATGAAACGCGTCAGCAAAATGTCATCGGCATGGATCGCCGCGTTCGTAATGGGAGCTGTTCTTACCGGTTGTGGTGGCGGATCTTCAGGTTCCGGCAGTTCCGGGTCTTCTGCCGCCGATGCGGGAAGCAGTGTTGGTGGCGGCGCATCGTCTGCACGCACCGCGGTGCTGAGCTGGAGTGCGCCCCTGACTCGGGTGAATGGCGAGAGCATTCCGATGGGTGAGCTGGACCGGTATGTGATCCGGTACGGTCAGGACAACGAGAACCTGACGGAAGAGGTAGTGGTTTCGAATGCGCAGGCGGAGCCGGAGATGTCCTACGAGATTTCTGGACTGGAAGATGGCACCTGGTATTTCACCATTCAGGTTCAGGACACCAGTGGTTTGATCAGTGCGCCGTCAGACATCGTGAGTAAATCGGTGCAATCGTAAATCTGCATTAAACCCCGCATGCCTGAAGCAGTGCAGTCTCAGGCCAGGGGGTTGGCAATCGGCAGGCGAAGCGTGAAGGTCGATCCGAGGTCTGGCACCGAGGTGACCGAGATCTGGCCCCGATGCTTTTCGACAACGGTCTTTACAAATGACAGGCCAAGTCCCGTCCCATGTACCCCCGCAAGTTCACTGCGCTTCTGACGACGATAGCGATTGAACAGATGTGGTAACTCCTCTGGATCAATCCCGCTGCCTTCATCTCCCACGGTCAGGCAGGCCTGATGTCCAGCCCTGAACACCTGAATATCGATGGCCGAGCCCGATGGGCTGTATTGCACGGCATTGGTCAGCAGGTTGATCACCGCTCGTTCCAGCAATTCGGCATTCCCCCTCAGCCACAGGTCTTCCGTGCCTTGCAGGTGAAATTTTATGGCTTTCTCGGCCGCCTGCTCACTGACGCTGTCCCGGGCATTCTCCACGATCGCCAAAAACTCGCACTCGTAAAAGCGAGTTTCCGTCAACTGTTCGGCACGGGCCAGTTGAACGAACTCTTCTGCCAGGTGATAGCTGCGACGTGCCAGGCGGCCAAGCTGGTCGAGCTGGCTCTGGTCAATGTGGCTCGGATCCCGTTTCAACTGCTCGATCAGCGCAAGCTGGGAGACCAGGGGTGAGCGCACGTCGTGAGAAATGAAGTCGATGGCTTCCCTATGCTGGCGCTGTTGTTCCCGAAGCTCTGAAATGTCGGAGATGTTGGCAATGATGCCGTGCTGATTGCTATCCGGCAGTGCGAATGGGGCAAAGTGAATCAGGAAATCCTTGTTGTGAATGTGCAGATCCACCGTCCGGCTCTGTTGCAGGGTCAAGGTCTCGGACACGGTCTCGTGCCAGGGCGGCATCTCTCGAGGGTCGTGGCCCTCCAGCAGGCGTGCCAGGGGCAGTCCGCTCAAGCTGGGCATGGGCTCCCGGAACCATTCCTCGATGTGCCCGTTGGCGAATCGAATCACGCCCAGCTCGTCGGTCACGATGATGCCGTCGGGCATCCGTTCAAAGCTGTGCCGGATGAACTGCTGCATGTGGTTCAGTCGCTCAGTGGCGATCCGAACCCGTTCAATGCGCGCTGAGATGTTCTCCCGGGGTCGCTGGGTCTTGACCGGATCCAGGCTCTGCTCCAGTTGCAGGCGGCGCAAATAGCGTTGGATGGCTTCCCGGCTCAGGTCATTGGGTAGGACCAGGCCGAGGGTGTAGGTGCTTTTTCCGCGCTGTAGCTGTACCCAGCTGCGGTTGTTTTCATGGTGCCACTGACCCGGCGTCAACTGGGCCGGAATGTCGCTCGCGGTGAGGCCCTTTGCGCTCTGGATCAGCTCCCCCTCGGTCAGCAGCCAGCCTTTGGGCTGCAGCAAGGCACGAAGATGTTCCAGGATTTGTGCCGGGTGTCGGCGCGCCGGGTCCGGAACGGAAAGGTGAGGGCTGCGAGCCAGGTCATCCAGTTGTCGGTTCAGAAACTGGTTGGTCATGGCCAGGCGAAAGCCGCTGGACACCGGGAAGGCCAGCAAGGGCACCAGGGTGGCATTGGCCACAGGCAGCCATAGACGCAGGGCGAGGAGTGCAAACAGGAAGAGCGCCAGCAGTGCCGCCAGGGTGACCAGGCAGGCGGCCAGGGTGCGGGTCGGGCGCATCTGGGGCAGTACCAGCGACAGCAATAGGATGGTGCTGAGGGTGAGCCCCGGCCCGACCCACGCAGGGGCAGAACGAATCAGCAGCTGCTGGCTCAGGGCCGAGTAGGTGTTGGCGTGGAATTCCACCCCGGACATCGGCCGGCTCAGGCCGGAGAATGGCGTCGGCAGTATGTCGCCGAATCCGGCTGCAGTGGCGCCGACGAACACGGTTTTGCCCTGGAACAGGTTCGGCGCCGGAGGGCCATCAAGCACGTCGAAGTAGGAGTAGGTCGGAAAGGTGCCGGCACCGCCGGCCAGCGGCACGCTCCGGTACTGGTCGCGGACGTTGACGTAGGGCGCCGCGGAGTGCTGCCTGGATTCCGGCTCCTGCCCGCTCTCCGCCACCACGGACAATCCCGGCCAGAGTTTTCGGCCGAGACCGTTGTAAAGA
Source organism: Marinobacter sp. (assembly GCA_052031745.1). Classification (GTDB taxonomy): domain Bacteria; phylum Pseudomonadota; class Gammaproteobacteria; order Pseudomonadales; family Oleiphilaceae; genus Marinobacter. The sequence continues at coordinate 17,885 of JBPEXK010000242.1, forward strand.
TAGAGTCCGCGGGCGACACCATCGGCGTCCAGTTCCACGTGGGCGTGCCCCAAACCGGACGCGGCTGAGGCCAGCCGCGGCGCCGGAAGCTGCTCATTCAGCAGGTAGTTGGTGGTCGGGGGCGACAGGTGCACCGGCAGGATTACGTTGCCATGGTGACGCATGGCGTCGGCGAGCTCGATATCGTCGGGTGACGGCTCTGGAAACAGGATGTCGAAGACTATGGTTTGCGCGCCAGCGGCCTCAAGCTTACGTATCAGCTCGGCGTGAACACTGCGCTGCCAGGGCCAGCGGCCGAGTCGATCCAGGCTGAGTTCGTCGATGGCGATAATGACGACGTCGTCGTCAGGCACCGCGGGCAGGGTGGTGGTGGCGGTGTCGAACAACCAGAGATTCAGCCGGTCCGGCAGAGCCGAGGCCTGAATCAACGCGAGCAGGACGCATAACAGCAGCCCCATGGTCCAGGGTGTCGTTTTTATTGGCAGCCAATCCTGGTTCATGAGTCCTGCTGTTTCGGTGAGTTATTCCAGGTAGAGTTCCCTCCCGGGACCCCAACGACTCGTCAGGGGCCCGTCTGAAAGCGCTTTTAGACGGACAAAATACCTTCTTCCGGGAATGAGGCGCAAGGCTGCCGTGGTCTCGGCCAGGGTCGCTTCCTTGATAATGTTGCGGAATTCCGGCTCCTCGGACAATTGCAGCCGATACTCCTCGGCCGCCCGGATTTTTTCCCAGAAAACCCGGACTTGGCTGTCCACGTAGTTGATGTTGATGATCCGGACAGGCGGAAGGCTGCCGTTCACGATCAATTTCCGCGCTTCCGTGGTGGCAACCGAAGTGCCGCCGGCTTCAGTGACCACGCGCCAGAAGTACTTGCCAGGGCCGAGTGGGCGCAGGGGGAGGGCGGAGGCTTCCGGGGCCCATTCGCTGGAAGTGATCAGCTCCCGGAAACTGTCATCCTCGGCAATTTCCACCCGGGCCACTTCGTTCTTGCCGTTCAGGCGCCAGCTGAACTCGGGCATGTCGTCTTCGGCGATGCCGCCGGCCTCCGGAGTCAGCAGGGTCGCCGCCTGCGCCTGGAGATCTACCTTCACTGGCACAACCGCGGGCATGCCGGCGGTGCCCCGGCTGGTGAGTGCCGCCAGATGAATTTCGTAGTCGCCGTTGTCGAGCAGGCTGACATTGAACTGGTTGCCGTCCAGTTTGCGGCTCTCCACCCAGCGCCCGGTTTCTGACTCGAATATGTCGAGCCGATGGATGGGTGCCTGGCTGGCCGCCCAGCGCAGAGTGGCCGGCAGCTCCGTTAACGTGGCTGGCAAAGGTGCCACATCGGGAGCGGGTGGCAGCCGGCGAATGCTGAGTTGGCCACTCTGGGCGGTGGCGACGGTGGCGCTGTATCCCGCGGGAATGCGGCGGGTACGGCCCGGCACTCCGAAATCAACCACACCGTCGGTGACCTGGAGACTGGTACCTGCCCTGGAGGTTTGCAGCGCGAACGCGGTGCCGCGTACCGCGGCCACGGCAGAGGGGGTTTCGATTTCAAACCGGGCGCCGCCCTCAATGACGGGTCGCACCCGGGTGTGCACCTCGCCCTTATGAAGCCGCAGGCGCGTGTCCACCATTCCGGACTTTCCATACTGGGTCAGGCGGTTGAAGGTCAGGCGCGAGTCGGGGGAAATCCTCACCACCGAGCCGTCGGCGAGGGTCACGGTGGCGGTGCCACTGCTGGCGACAATTTCATCGCCGGCTCGAATCAGGGTGTCCCGGGTCAGGGGCAGCTTGCGGCCGGAGGCACCCGAGATGAGCTGCACCGCGCCGGTTACGCTGGTTACGCGCGCGGCGTCGGGCTGGCGCTTGAGCCAGGGTAGCGGAATTCGGAAACTGTCCCCTTCAGCGATGACCGCATCCGGTTCGAGGTTGTTGAATTGGCGCAGGCGGGCGGCACTGTAGCCCCGGGTCAGGAGCTCCTCGGCAACCTGATCGAAGCTTTCGCCGGGGCGAAGTGTGTACAGCCATTCCAGTTCTCCGGTGGATCTGGATTCCGCCGAGGGCAATGCCGAACCCTGGGTGATCGACAGCTCTGCCTGAGTAGCAGCGGCCAGCCCGAGCAGCAGCGCTGCGGTCAGCGCCAGGAGAATTTGCTGTGTGCCGGATTTACTCATTCGCCGCCCGGTCAGTGGTGCTGATGTCGGGGGTCTGCTCACCGTGCTGCATGGATTCCAGGCGGTAACCACGCTGATATATGGTTTTGATGCGGAAGCCGTTCTCCGGATTGAGCCCGAGGCGGCGGCGAAGCCGGCTCATGTGGGTATCGACGGTGCGGGTGTTGATTTCCCGCGCCAGGCCCCATACCCGCTCAAGTAACATTTCCCGGGTTAGCAGGCGGCCCTGGTTCTGGAACAGGAACAAGGTGAGATCGAAGTCCTTGTCGGTCAGCGTCAGTTCCTCGCCATGCAAGGCAATGGTGCGGCGCTGGGTGTTTACCTCGAAGGGGCCGTATTTCAGCACTTCCTTCTCGCTGTCGGGATTGCTGCGCCGGGCGAGGGCGTTGATGCGAGCCACCAACTCCGCGGCCCGCGCCGGCTTGGCGAGATAATCGTCGGCGCCGGCATCCAGGGCGCGGACCACGTCCGCCTCGCTGTCCCGTTGGGTCAGGAATACCACCGGCACGACCCAGTTGAGCTGAGCGCGCACGCTCTCCAGCACGTCGATACCGGTCATGTCCGGGATTTGCCAGTCGAGGATCAGCAGGTCGTAACTGCGATGGAGTACAGCGCTCAAAAACGATTGGCCCGACGCGAAGGCGTCACAGTCGTGTCCGCGTTCGGACAGCATCGATTGGACGTGTTGCGCCTGTTCGTATTCGTCTTCAAGTAAGGCAATGCGCATCAGGCCTCTCCATGGAACTTGCTGTAATGATCTGGCCCAAAACCCGGGCGATGGGCGGAGTTACCGCCAATATCAGGCGATTATCACAAAAAGTGCCAGCGCATTCAGTATCGTTATGTAGATTTGCGTAAATGGAGCGCCGGTTTGCCGTTGTCGTCATCTACTGTTTGTCGGCAGCCGGGGAAATTACTGCAGCCCCAGAACCAGCCTTTTTTGCCTTTGCGCCGGACCAGCGGCGAAAAGCAGTGCGGGCAGGGCACGGGTTTTTGCCCCGTGCCGTCCTGGGGTGAGGCTTCCTCCAGGGGGCGGGTGCCGCGGCACTGGGGATAACGTGTGCAGGCAAAGAAGCGGCCGAACTTGCCCTCGCGCTCGGTCATCGGCGCCCGGCATTTCGGGCAGTGCACTTGGCCTTCCTCGGCCGTTTCGATGGATTCGGCCGCGGGGGTGCCGTGGGGCCGATTGATAAATCCTCGAATCTCCTCCTTGAGAGTATCCAGGAAGCCCCGGGGATCGGCTTCGCCCCGACGGATGCCTTCGAGCGTCGCTTCCCAGACTGCGGTCCGGTCGGGCTTGCTGACCGATTCTGGCAGGGCGGTGATCAGGGCGATGCCCTTGTCGGTGGCGCGGATGTGCCGGCTGTCCCGGTACAGGTAATCGCGCTTGAACAGGGTGTCGATGATGGCGGCCCGGGTGGCTTCGGTGCCCAACCCGTCGGTTTCCCGCAAGGTTTTTCTCAGTTCCGCATCACCCACAAATCGGGCGATGTTGGTCATGGCCGACAGCAGCGTGGCATC